>CAYHEY010000122.1:0-2534 GCA_964355735.1 Candidatus Woesearchaeota archaeon | reverse complement strand
ATTGCTTCTCTTTTGCTTTTTTTGTTGGAATGCAAGTCTGACAATAAAATTATATCCTCATCTCTTAAATCGCTTATAAGCTCTTCGTAACTCACAGAATTTTCAGCAATAGCTTTTCTTAATGCATCTGCATCAAAATGTGTTTTCACGACCTTGCTTTCTAAATCATGTTCTTGTATTTCAAAAACTCTTAAAATATCGTTGTCTAAAATTCCATAATCCTGGTTATATGCATCAGCAAAATCTCTCTCGATATGAATCACTACAGGAGCAGGTTCAGGAGCAAGTTTAGGAACAGGTTCAGGAATAAGTTCAAGAGCAGATTTTGGCAACTCCCTCGACAAGCTCGCTTCACTTTTGCTTCCAAACAAACCTGTAAATAAACAGCTTCCTGCCAACAACAAACCCATCAGATTTTTTTTCATCATAAATCACAAACAATTCAACAAGATAAAAATATATCTATATTATATTATGACTAATTCAAAATAACACAACCATCTATAGATTTGAAACTTCCTCCACTTCTTGGTTTAAAAACAATCTCTACATATCCTTTCTCTTCTTTTTCATCAGAAGGAACATAATTTCTATATTCTAATCTAATTCTCTTTTTCAGGACATCATATCTTCCTTCTGCTATATCTACATTCCACTCTTCTAATAAACTTCCTTTTCTTCCTTTCTCATTAATTCTCCATAAGCTAACATCTATTCTTCCGTAAGCTCCGATAAGTTCTCCTTTTTTATCTTTAGGCAATAAATAAAATTCCAAGCCATCTTTCTCTCTGTCATTATCCCAATTTCTAGCTATAAGATAAGCAGGAGCAATACTTGCAACTTTCTCTGGATAAGTTTTTCTATGATTTTTATAACCAAGAATCAAACCTAATGCAATTAAACTTACCACTATCAAACTCTTCACAACTCTCATAAATCACAAACAATAAGCAAAGATAAAAAGATATGTGCAACAGGTTATATACCCTCTAACCCCTTTCAGAAGAAATTTCAATTATCTCTTTTTTCAGTTTTGGTAAATCCTTCTCAACAATATTCCATACCCTATCCATGCTCACTCCAAAATAAGCATGGCTCAGTACATCTCTAAATCCAGCAATTTTCCTCCACGGAATATTTGGAAATTTATCTTTAAAAGAGTCTGGAATATTTTTCACAGCTTCTCCAATAACCTCCAAACTTCTGATAATAGCATTTTGCTTTAATTTATCATTCCTAAATTTATCTCTAGTTAATCCCTTAGAAAAGGACTCTATATCTTTTATACTCTCTAAGATATCATTAATGAACAAGTTTACGTCCCTCTTCATATTATTCTAACCTCTTCTTTTAAAATATTGTTTTTTATTAATGGCTTAATCGCAGAATACTCCACCAAATCTACTTTTTTTCCTAAAACATCTTCTAATTTCAGCTTTAGTGCAATAAATCCAAGCAGACTCATATTTTTATCATGAATTTCAACTGCTATATCAATATCGCTATTTTTTTTCTGCTCGCCTTTTGAATAACTTCCGAAAATCCCGGCTCTTTTTACTTTATTTCTCTTTAATATTCCTCTTATCTTTAACTTAATTTTTTCAATTTCCTTATCTGGTTTTAGTTTCTTAGCTAACAGCCTTTTATCTGCCTTCTCCTCTCTTTTTGAAAGTTCTAAATTTGACAGCTCATTGCCGAGATATACTCTTTTTTTTGAAACTTTCTTCCCTTTTCTTACAGAAATGACTCTATAATAATACTTTCTCCCATTGATAGTTCTTATTTCTGTATAAGCCATAAGCTCCTTATGTCTACAATGTTTATAAATCCTTCGTGTAGACATAAAAAGTATAATTAGCAAAGAAAATTATTGGCAAATATCAATCGATGAACAATTTAATTAAGGCTTAGAAAACCTGTCCCAATCATTAGGAAAATAAAAAAATGTATGTACATCTTTTCTAAAAGTAGTTGGATAATTTTTAATTTCTTCTCCTGTATTTACAAGATATCCTGAAACCTCTTTTCTCAAAGCAGGAACATCTCCTTTCATCATGTCCTGAAACTGCCGGGTATCACTAACATAATTACTCCAGGTCGCGCATCCAGAACTAAAAAGAATTAAACCCGATGCAAATAATACCAATAAACTCTCTTTAATTCTTCTCATAACAACACAAAAACTTCACAATATTAATATATTTGTATAAATGAGAATATAATTAAAAATAAAAAAGAATAAAAACAAAAATAAAATTTTATTTATTCAAATAAATTTCTGACAGGTTGTCCTATAGCTGTTTCCAAATCTTGTAAAGCCTGTTCTGAATCTTCTGCAAATCTGCAGTTTATTGTAAGTTCTCTTGTTATTGTATCTCCGCTTCTTCCATCATCACTCCAATCTCTTGCACAAGGAGCCCACACAGCTTTGCTTAAATCATATGTAGCACCACCAGCCCTATTTATTGTATTAATTCCACCTGCAACAACACCATTTAAAGTATGGAATGGAACTGTGGCAAATCTCCAATAAC
>CAYHEY010000121.1:0-2536 GCA_964355735.1 Candidatus Woesearchaeota archaeon | reverse complement strand
TCATAATCTTCTTCTTCTTTAACAACATCTGCTACAATTGTTCTATCCATTTTTCCTACTGCAACAGCCGAAAGTAATTCTTTCATAGGTATGCCTGCATGAGCAAGAGCCATAGCAGCCGCATTTATACCAGCACATCTTGTTCCTGCATTTGCTTGAACAATATTTATATGAACATCAATAACTGTTCCAGGCAATTCCTCAAGCATAACTAGAGGAGTTAAAGCCCATTCTGTTACCTTAGAAATTTCCTGGCTTCTTCTACTTAATCCAGGTTTTATTCTTTCTCCAACAGAAAAAGAAAGCATATTATAGTGCACTCTCAAAACACCTTTTTCAGGATTTTGCTGGTGTTTTGGATTCAGTATTTTTGGACCATAAACAGCTGCAAGAGCAATTGTATCTCCTTGCGAGAACATAGCAGAACCATCTGCATTAGGAATAACGCCTATTTTAGCACTTATCTCTCTTAATTCATCTATCTTTCTGCCATCAGGCCTTTTTGTAAATAAACTTTCTTTTGTCATTTTTAAGCAGTTCTCCTTGAATTTTTTATATTATATCCATTTAAAGCAAGAGCAGCTGCATAAGCTGGAATAAAAAATGCTCCACTATATAAAGAAGTTCTGACTAAATTGTTAACAAGTTGAGCATCACCACCAAATCTATGTCCAATAACTCCTGTAACAAATGTTGTTGAAGCGACTCCAAGAGAAACAAGAGATAACCCTATTGCTAATTTCTCTAGTCCATTAGTTATTTTTGTCATTTTATTCTTTAACTCCTGTTTTATTTTTCTTTAAAAAATCTTCAACTTTCTCTGTTAATCCGTCTGTAATTGTATTCTCGATTACAAACTCAACTGCTTTTTTAGCAAATACTTGATCATGAACATTATCTCCTCTTATCCAAACTATTCCATTCTGTCCAACAGTAATATTACATTTTGTTGCTTCTTTTATAATTGAAATCATGCTTCCTTCTTTTCCTATTAATCTCGGAACTCTGTGAGGATTTACATCGACAATAATTCCTTCTCTTATTTTCCCAAGACCTCTATCTCTTTGCTTCATTGTTAAATCAATGCTTGTTCTTTTTACATCAAGTATCTTAGTCACAATTAAATCTCCTATTCCATAAACATTTTCCATCTCACTTTCTTCAACAAAACCAGCACACTCTCTTAAAGGTAAAAATGAAGAATAAGGCCCTTTTATATCAACCATCCAGCCATTCATAGTTATATCTTTAACTTCTCCTATTACTGTGTTTCCTCTTCTTGGGATATATACTCCCGTAATAGGTATTATCTTAATTAATTTATCAAATTTTTCAACTATTCCTAACCGAGTAGATATAATATTATTTCCATCTTTCATTGTCCAGTCTCCTGGCAAGAATTCATCTCCATGAGATATAATCTCTCCTGGAACAACTATATTCTTTTTGTTATTTTTCTCTGTTTTATCTTGTTTTTCTGTCATAATCTATAATCTGTATATTCTTTGTTATTTTTACTATTTTAGTTGATAAACTTGCTTTTTAAACTTAATGTTTTGATTGAGTTGGCATTCTAGCCTGATCTAATTTAATTCCTGCTAATTCCCCTATTACTTGTACAGCATGTGATGGGTTTCCTAGACCTCTTATTCTCAAAAAACATGAATCTAAAGAAGAATTAATAGCCATACTTATAGTTGCTCCCTCAATATTTCCAAGGAATATATCTGTCCTTAATTCAGAACCAAATCTTCCGATATAAAAAGAATCTGTCCTCGTATCTAATTGAGGAAAAGCCATTTCTATTCTCTGTCTCTGTCTACCATTTATTAAATATTTCACATCATATTTTGTTGTCATTTCTATTTCTTCCCTAGACTTTCAGCTTGCTTGATTTCTTCACTCAAAGCAGCACCATGTGTAATAGCATTTAATTTATCATAAAACTCAGACTGCAATCCAACAGGTATATTAACAATAACTCTAAGACTTCCATTGCTAAGCCACTCTTCTCTTTCCTTGTAATCGCTTATTGCTCCATAAACTTTTCCAGTATATATGGCTGGGATTGTTATAGCAAGTTTTTTTGTTTCTACTTTAAGAGGAAGTATTGCCTGAATTTTTTCTGTTATTTCATTTATCTGTTGGTCTATTGGTCTGTTATCTATACTCACTCCTGCTTGATCAAGAGCACTTGAAATCATCTGAGGAGTAAAAGGTCTTCCATTTCTTACATCAACCGCATTTCTAGAATACCAATCAATTATTTTTTTCTTTCTTACTTCTCTCTGTTCATCCTTAAATTCTTTAGGTAATTGAATCTCTCCTTTTTTAACAATCCTATCTGCTACTTCAAAAGTATTTGATGTTCCAAAACAGGCCATCAAATCTGCAGAAGAGGGCTTGCTTCCATCTTGCGAATTAGAAAAAACATCATTTGTAAGAAGAACATTTTGAATGCTTACAACCTCGCCTTTTCTCAATTTAAGAGCTAAATCTAAATCAACAATTATCTCAAAATGTTTATTATTCAATT
>CAYHEY010000120.1:0-2611 GCA_964355735.1 Candidatus Woesearchaeota archaeon | reverse complement strand
GAACTTCCTGAGATGCAAACTTTAATTTTGCCTCAGAAGTTTCTGCACTACTTTCCAGACTTCTATAAATCATCGCGCCGGCTATTCCCACAATAACTATTCCTATAAGAATAAGAAATATACTTGATATAACAGCTATCTGCCCCTTTTTTGTCATACTCCTTCTTAGATTTAATAATTAATAAAGGTTATCATTTTAGATAGTTCATCAAGAATATTTAATACCTTCTCCAAAAGCCCCTCTTGCTCGCTTTTTCCGAAGGTCTTACGATATTACATACTAATAATTTTAAATATTTCTAAATAAAAATAGAATTGATGGAAGTATTAATTTGTTTTAATCAGAAAACTCAGGCTTTTTGCCTTTTTTATTAAACCTTCTCTACCTAAGGGCTTCTTTTCTCGCTTAGATATTTCAAGATAGAGCATAACTCTATTTTTATTTTCTTCAATATCTCTGCTAGTCAAACAAGGCCCACCTATGCAACCCCCAACACAAAAAGTAACATCAAGAAATCTTACTTCTTTATGTTTGCCTACAAGTTTTTCTTTAAGGAATCTTTCTACTCCGATTATTCCATCTATAACTCTTTCTTCTCCTTTTTTCAAGACACCCTTGAGATGCGCTGTCTTAGTTAATCCTCCTGAAAGAGGATATATTTTAGTATAATCATTATAAAACCTATCGAACATCATTCCAGTTTTATTATTTCTATCTAACTCTAATCCTTTTTTATCTAGCAACTTTCTCAATTCTATATAATCCAAAACATAATCCACATATTTTGAGTTTTCAGACTCTATCTTTTTATATCCGCACGGAGCAATAAAAACAACTTTATGTTTCGGAAAAAACTTCTTGCATATTTTAGCTGTTGCAATCATCGGCGAATCAACAGGAATAAGATTTTTTTCAAATTGAGGATATTTTTCTTTAATAAAATTAACAATTCCTGGGCAAACAGAAGAAATAACCAACTTAGTTTCTTTCTTCCGGGGATCTTTCTTTTCTAAAGAAAGAAGCCCATGGTATTCTCGGTTTATCATCTTAGCTCCAAAAGTTAATTCAACTATCTTATCAAAACCAAGTTTTTTTAAAAGAAAAATAATAGCAGGATACTCAAAATCTGCAACAAAACTAGGAGCAAGCAGAGCAATAAACTTTCTTTTTTTATTATCAAGTTCTCGTTCTAGTTTCAAGACATTATTCTTAGTTAATTGCATTTTTCCTCTTTTTGTTCTTTGCTTCTTTTACTCGACAATTGTTTTTATTTTCTTAATAACTCTTCAAAAACTTCTTTTTCTTTCTGATAAAAAATTCCGATAGGAATTTTTGTCTTATCGCCTATAGAATTATAGTCAAACTCTTCTGCTCTTTCCATAGCTGCTTTAAAATTGGTCTTATCATGGCCTTTTTCCTGCAAGTTATACATTTTTTCTCTATAACCTTTATCTGAATGAAAGATAATACAAGGCTGTATTATTTCTATAAATGCAAAACCTTTATGTTTCTGTGCTTCTTCTAAAACTTTTTCTACTTGGCTAGAATCAGCATAAACTCGAGCAACAAAACTTGCTCCTGCAGCCAACATGATTTTAATAGGATTAAGTGGAGCAAGTTTTACTCCTTGCGGAGTCGTCTTATCAATATATCCTTTTTCTGTTACAGGAGTAGGTTCTGCTATAGTCAAAGCAAATACCTGATTATTATGAACAATAAATTTAATATCAGAATTATATCTGGCCATATGAATCAAATGTTCCATGCCTTCTGCATAGCTATCTCCATCTCCTGAAAAACCAAGAACATTCAAATTAGGATTAGCTATTTTCATTCCTAAACAAGCAGGTAAAACTCGCCCATGCAAACCATTTAATCCACCTATATCGAGATAATCAAATATTTTTCCATGACAACCTATGCCTGTAACAATTGCAAAATCACTTTTTTTCTTTCCACTTTTAATCTGATTCTCCAAGAATTTTTGCACACCAGCAAGTATCATAAAATTATAGCATCCAGGACACCAAGTAGGATTTTTGCTTGTTCTTATGTTTGTATTTTGATTGGTCATATTATTCTATTATCTCCAAATTTATTGCTTTTCTTTTTTTCTTTTTTAGCTTCTCTGGTTCATCTAAGTAATTATCTTCTGAAATTATCGTTCTACCAATCTTCTGTTCAGCTTCTCTTCTCGCATTTCCTGCAACTTCTCCACCTTGTTGAGCAGCAATAGAACATTCAACAAATCCATTAGCATCTTTATTAATTGTTATTTCTGTTGTAACTTTTTCCCCCAGCATACCAAATATTAATTCTAGCTCATCCATATGATCTCTCAGGTTTTCCTTGTCTAATCCTTTTATTTTCTTATATTCTTCTATCGTTTTTCCAAAAGTTGCTTTGCTTATTTCATTTGTTAGTATAGCAAATTCTATATCTTCTTCTACACCCCGATTTTTCCATTCATCTGTTAGATTTTGTCTTATAGCTATACCTCTTAATCTTTTATCAATCCAATCTTTAGAATAACCCTTTAGCTCATAGAGTTTTTTCATTCTCTCTTGAGCAAGCTCTGGATTTTCTATTTCCTGCACTCTTTCATAACCA
>CAYHEY010000119.1:0-2632 GCA_964355735.1 Candidatus Woesearchaeota archaeon | reverse complement strand
TAGAATTACATAAATAAGGCTAAAGCATCATTGAAACTATAAGTAACCCAACAATTCCTATGATCCCCCCTTTTAGTACATATCCCATGTCTTTATCCAATTAATAATAATGCAAGCATGATAGCAATACCTAAAATGAATGAAATAATCTGCATAAATGAAATTCCAAGCTTATTTTCTTTATGTAACTCTGGTATCAAATCACTTCCTGCAATATAAATAAATCCACCTATTGCAAAAGGTATTAAAAATTTTTGGATAATGCCTATATTCTTTAAGCTAAGACCAACAACCACCCCCAGAACAGCAAAAAGGGCAGTCAGAAAATTCATCAATAGTGCTTTTGTTCTCGTAAATCCACCATGAAGCAATACTCCAAAATCCCCGATTTCTTGGGGAATTTCATGAAGCAAAACCGCAATTGTAGTAGCAAACCCAACAGGAAAACTAACAATATAACTTGCAGCTATGATTAATCCATCTATAAAATTATGCACACTATCTCCAACCAAATTCATATACGCAAAATTATGAACATGTTCTTCGCATATAGGCATATGACAATGTCTCCAGTAGACTATCTTTTCCAATATAAAAAAGATTATTATGCCTGAAAGAATAGAGAGTGCCGCAAAAACACCAAAACCATTTTCTCTTATTGTCTCAGGAAGCAGATGTATAAAAGCGTCTCCAAATAAAGCACCTGCTGAAAAACTAATAAAGTAAATAAGTATTTTTTTTAATTTCTCTGGAGACATTCCTAGGGTAAATAATCCCACAAGAGATATTAAACTAACAACAAAAACACTTACAAGAGAATACAACCATGCCCAATTTATAAACATAGATGTATAAAGAGAGAGTCATTTTTAAAGTATTCTATTCGTTATCTAAAAAAGGTTCATTTGCATCTCTTAATTTAGCTCTCTCTTTAATTAAACTTAAATCTCAGATAAAAAGAACAAATTCCACCAATAACCATACCAAAAAAATAATAGAAAAGACTAGCAGATATTGCAACAAGAGCAGAAACACTAAGGGGAACACCCACAGCAGAGTATAGAAGAACCAACGACCCCTCTGTAAATCCAAACCCACCAGGCGAGATAGAAATATCACCGATAAATTGGCTCATGATAGCTATTACAAAAACATAGATGAAATTCATTTTATATCCAAAAGATAAAAATAGAAAATAAGAAGATAAGCCGAAAAACATCCAGAACAAAAATGATAGGATAATACTTAATATTGCTATCCTTCTTCTGTAAATATTCTCATAAAATATCATCCAAAATTGTTTAAATCTTTTCTTAAGATAATTAATTTTTTCCTTCTTCAGTTTAACAAATCTTTTGAAAAGAAAATGATAAAAGAAGCTAATTAAAGGCATAAAAGAAATTTCCTTCTTAAAAATAAATAGCGCAAAGATAATCAATAGAATAAAACCCAAAATAATGCATAGAACTTCGAAAAAGATTCGGCTTCCTAATGGGAGATTAAAAAAGCCAAGTATAAACAAAGCAGATGCAAAAACAAGTATTAGTTGAGAAACTATATGAAAGAACTTGTCTGAAATTATAGAGCTTAGAAATATTGTTTTTGGTTTTTTATACTTTTTGTGAAGAAAATACGCTTTCAAAGGCTCGCCACCAACAGATCTTCCAGGAGTAATCATATTGAAAAACAAACCAGAAAATAAAAAAGGAATTAAACTCCAGAAACCTATCTTTTCAATGCCCTGGATATTTATCTGCCATCTAAAATTCCACATGATCAAAACAGCAAAAGAGGATAGAATAGCCAAAGAAAAGTAAAAGGGATTTGCCTCTAGAATTATCCCATATATCTCCATTATATTTATTCCTCTTAGAATATAAATTAAAATAATCAAAACTAAGGCAGTTAAAACAAAAGAGACTCCTTTTTTCATAATAGTCATAAACAAATCAGGTTTAAAAATTAACTTATTTCTTCAGAAAAATTTATTGTTCTTAGACTCTTGTTTTCTAAGTATTTCTCTTTAATTTCAACCTTTAAGCAGAACAGCTTCTTTAGCTTCTGAAAAGAGTTCTGGAGCAATATTCTTTTTTGTTATTATCCAGTCAAGCTTTATTAAATTGCTTATAAAAGGGTTTTTTAAATTAAGTTTGTAATAATCTGACTTTCCAATCTTTCTTGTTTTAATTAAAATCTCAGATTCTATCATCCTACTAAAGAAGACCTTAAGAGAATTATAACTAACATTACTTCCTCTAGCAATTTCAGTCATAGGAAAATCAAAAAAATGATTGTCTATAAGAAAGTCTAATACTCTCAACTGAGGAGTATCTCCAAAACTCTGCAAAAACAGGGATTTATTATCTTTTATTTTCATATTATTATCATTATTATTACATTTATAAATCTTTCTATATAATAAAAGAAACTATCAAAGATAGAAACATTTAAAAATATTGAAATTCTATAACATTATGCTCCAAATTGGAAACTTAGAGAAAGCTCAAATAATGTTTAAGTTAGCAAGAAAAAATAATTGGAATGCTTGTTATGATAGACTAGAGCATTTTAAAAGATTTCAAAACCTAGACCCAATTATAAAAGAGTTTGTAAATAGTAATTGGATAATTAT
>CAYHEY010000118.1:476-2667 GCA_964355735.1 Candidatus Woesearchaeota archaeon | reverse complement strand
ACGCTCTTCCGATCTAGTGTTGTTATTGCTTTATCAACGAATCTTATTGTTCAAGTATGGAGAGATGGAAAAATATTTGAGCAGGTTTATAAAAATGGCGGAAAACCGGTGGATGATGTGAAACCTATAGGAAAATATGAGAAAGAAGAGGGAACAGGAACAAAGGTTACTTTTTTTCCTGATTCTGAGATATTCTCTACAGTAGAGTTTGATATGAATGTTCTTAAAAAAAGACTGCAGGAGATTGCTTTTTTAAATGCTGGCTTGAAAATTACTTTGGAGGATGCTAGGTCTGGAAAGAAAGAAGAATTTTATTATGCTGGTGGACTGATGGAATTTATACAGCACATAACTCATTCAAAGTCGCCAATACATAAACCAATTTATTTTAGAAAACAGCAAGATACGACTGTTGTAGAGGTCGCTATTCAATACTCAGAGAGTTATAATGAGAATATATTTGGCTTTGTTAATACTATAAATACAACAGAAGGAGGAACACACATATCTGGATTTAAATCTGCTCTAACAGGCGTGATAAATGATTATGCTAAGAAAAAAGGCATGATTAAAGATGTTGATATAGAAGGAGATGATACTCGAGAAGGAATAACAGCAATTATAAGTATGAAACTTGCAGATCCGCAATTTGAAGGTCAGACAAAGACAAAATTGGGAAATAGCGAAGTTAAAGGTTTAATTGATTCTATGGCTAGTGTTGCTTTGAGTGAGTATTTTGAGCAAAATCCAAATATAGCAAATAAGATTGTTCAGAAAGTTATAGCAGCTGCTAAAGCAAGAGATGCTGCAAAAAAAGCACGCGATTTGGTAAGAAGAAAAAATGCTTTGAGTTTTGGAGGAGGACTTCCTGGGAAATTAGCAGACTGTTCTTCGAAGAAATTTGAGAAAACAGAATTATATGTTTGTGAAGGAGATAGTGCATCTGGATCAGCAAAAATGGCTCGGGACAAAGAATTTCAGGCAATACTTCCATTAAGAGGAAAGATATTAAATGTTGAGAAAGCAAATCCTGTTAAAGCACTATCAAGTGAAGAAGTCGCTAATTTGATAACTGCTGTTGGCACAGGAGTTAAAGAGAGTTTTGACAAAGAAAAATTGAGATATAATAAAATTATACTTATGTGTGATGCAGATGTTGATGGTCAGCATATTACTACTCTGCTTTTAACTTTCTTTTTCAGATATACTCCTCAATTAATAGAAAGTGGAAATGTTTATGTTGCTGTTTCTCCTCTTTACAGAGTTAGAAAAGGTAAAGATGTATATGTTTATTCTGATAAAGAGCTTGAGAGAACACTTGAGAAGCTTGGAGGAAAAGCCGATGTTCAGAGATTTAAAGGTCTTGGAGAAATGAATCCTGAACAGCTTTGGGATACAACTATGAATCCTAAAACAAGAATATTAAAAAGAATAACAATAGAAGATGCAGTAGTTGCAGATGAAACTTTCAGCATGCTAATGGGTGATGAAGTTGGACCTAGAAGAGAATTTATTCAAAAAAATGCACATATTGCGGAGCTGGATGTGTAGGGGATTCTTTTAGAAAAAGAATCTTCCAGCAAGAAAAATAAAATAGAGAATAACAAAAAAATAAAAATGAAGAATAATAAACAAATGATGAAGAAACTAGATGGAGCAAATATGGACATAGACCTAGTTTCTGCTGATAAAACTTCTTGGAAGCAGATGAAATGCCCTTGGAATGAAAAAGAAGGAACGAACAAACATCAATGTGCTGTTAAAAATATTTCTATTTGCCCATATTTTTGTGGAGTGGAATATTTAGATAATGTATTATGTTGTTATCCTAATAAAAATAAATTGAAAGATAATAAAATTAAAAAGCTATAAAGTAAAATGACAAAATAAAAAAACGAAAATAACGAAGAAGAAAACGGAAATGGAAATGGCGAGGAGAAAATGAAAAAGACTCTTGAAGAAGAGGAGAAAGTGAAAGAAGTTTTAGATAATGAAGACTATGAATCAGAAGTTCTTGAAAAAACAACGCTGAATCTTAAAGATATGGATGAGAACAGGGTCGTTAATTCTGAAATTAGTAATGAAATGAAGCGAAGTTATATTGATTATGCTATGAGTGTTATTGTTTCGCGTGCTTTACCTAGTGCTGAGGATGGCTTGAAGCCTGTTCATCGTCGCATATTGTACGCGA
>CAYHEY010000118.1:0-466 GCA_964355735.1 Candidatus Woesearchaeota archaeon | reverse complement strand
GGACTTGAAAAAGGCATGACAAAAAAGTGCGCTAGAATAGTAGGAGATACTATGGGTAAATTTCATCCGCACGGAGATATGGCCATATATGATGCTCTTGTAAGAATGGCTCAAGATTTTTCTCTAAGATATCCTCTTGTTCATGGTCAAGGAAATTTTGGAAATTTAGACGGAGATAATGCTGCTGCTTCTCGTTATACAGAAGCAAAATTGGCAAAGATGGCTATAACTCTTTTAGAAGACCTAGATAAAGAAACAGTTAAATTTGTCCCTAATTTTGATAATTCTGTTGATGAGCCTTTAATACTTCCTGGAAAAATTCCAAATCTGCTTGTAAATGGAAGCAGTGGAATTGCAGTAGGTATGGCTACAAATATGGCACCTCATAATCTTATAGAAGTCTGCGATGCTATTGCAGAAGTTATAGATAATCCTAAGATAGACACAGATAAATTAATGAGTATAG
>CAYHEY010000117.1:0-2679 GCA_964355735.1 Candidatus Woesearchaeota archaeon | reverse complement strand
AAACTAATACTTTACTTGTCAAAACTTACAAACCCTAATCTTTTTGCAGAATAATATTAATAAAAGAAGTTAGAAGTATGTAATTTCAATTAGAGGGAAGTATTATGGTTTAGTGTATTTAACAATAAAAACTATCTTTTTCAACCAAACACAAATCTTGCTTTATCTATCAATCTTTTTGCAAACCTTAGATAGAGTTTTATCTTATCAGAATCTATTGAAGCAGTTGTGAGATTATCAGACATAATCACTATCTTTTCTCTTCTTGTAAATTCCATTGGGCTTTTTCTATGTCTTTCTATTATCGAGAGAATAGCAGAAAGCTCATTTAATTCGCTTTCAGAGATATTAAATCTTTTTGCGGATTTCTCCTGAAATATCTGAAAATTCTCCTTTGAATCTTTAGAAAGATTTATTCTCTTATTAAGATAATCATATTGCAGTATAGAGTTAATTATTCCAATAAGAGATTCGTATAAATTATCAAGTGCTTTTAGCACAAGCCTCTTATCTTTTATTACAGGATAAGTCACATATATCATGTGGTCTGCTATTTTTAAATTTTTTATAGCATTTGCAAGACTTTCCAGGTATATCTCAGACATTCTTAGACTAAGAATAATCGATTAATAAGCATTTATATGGAGAAATAGTTAGTTTAAAATTATAAGCTAAAAGCCGCCCTTATAATTCTCTGGCGTTTCTCTCCTATTGCTTCTAAAACTATTTTTCTTTTTCCAGATCTTTCTTCATCATACCTCGCTCTAGTAAGCTGTTCAAGCAAACCAAGATTTTGAAGTCCAATTTGTTTATATAATCTTCTTAAACTTCCGATAAATTGCGGCATTAAATGAGCAGCATTTACACTAAGTACTCCTCCTCTTGATAATCTTGGAACTTTTAACCCGTCTTGATTTGGATGAATATAATGAAAGACTTCTCTTGCTTCTTCTAAATATACTTGATTTTTGGCATCAGTTTTTTGTAAAGTTGGAAAACAATAAAATTCCTGCTGACTTTCTAGATGTCTAAATGAAAATTCTGGAACTAATTTCAAAGAGAGCTCGTTGAAGTTTGTTACAATCACAGGTTGTGCAAGAACAGAAAAACCATTTCCAAAATCGGTTTTTATTCCATATTTTTCAAAATACATTGCACCATCAACCATATCTGCAATAAAAGGTCTGATAATCGGGTCTATAGTCTCTGTTGATTTCTGCAATTTTATCCAATTATTAGCCCCCTCTGCGTCTCTTTTATTCCAACCAGCTTCTTGAGTTGTTTTAAATTTTTCTTTTCCTGATTGAAATTCAGAGAGCATTCTCTCTTCACTCTTTTCAAGAGCATAAACACTTACATCTCTTGGAAATCCATAAACATCTGTTCTTCTTATTTCTTTAAATTCCATATTATTCATCTTAGAATTAGGTTTCTAATATACCACCGCCTCTCTTGTTAATTACTTTTTCTTTTTGCTTAATGCAATAATTGTCTCAGCAATATCCCCATTATTTCTTTCAAGTTCTATAGCAACAATATCTTTAGAAACACCAGTTTGCTCAACTATTGAGTTAATATCTGCTTCAAATTTATCGTCCTCTTCTTCTTGTTCTGCACTCTCTTCAGATATCTCTCCAGAAATTTGAAAACTCTCTTTACCTTGCATCTTAATTTTAACAACAGAGGGATTTTCTATAATTATTCTACCCTCATCTATCTTTTCGATTATAACTCGAGAACAATCTATCTCTTCTTGAGATATGCCCATCTGCTTCATAACAGCACTCATTTTTTTAGGATCTAATCCGCCAAACATCTTAAGAATACTTAAACAAAATTTTTACTATAGTAATTGCAACTACAACAACAGCTATAGCAATAATGACTGCTGTCGCACTTATTTTTAGCTTGCTAGCATACTCTTCATTGAACCTCATTAGACCGCCCATTCCAGAGGGCATGCTCATTGTGTCTGCCATAAGATTTAAAACTGAGCGATGTTTTTAAATCTTATGATATCTGTAAAAGAGCACCAAGAAAATAAACAGGATAAGAAAACCAGCAATTCAGATAATAAGCAAGAGCAATATAATCCTCGAGAAGCAGAAAAAAGAATACTTAATTTTTGGAATAAAGAAAAAATATTTAAATTTGTTCCAGACTCAAAAAAAGCAGTATACAGCATAGATACTCCACCGCCTTATATATCTGGAAAAATGCATATAGGTCATGCGTTTTCCTATTCTCAGCAGGATTTTATAGTAAGATTTATGAGGATGTTTAAAGGAAATATATTTTATCCTTTTGGCACAGATGACAATGGTCTGCCAACAGAAAGATTTGTCGAGAAAACAAATAAAATTAAAAGCGCAGATATGCCTAGAGCTAAATTTATAGAACTTTGCCTTAAGACAATAAAAAGCACAACAGGAGAATTAGTTCAGGACTGGAAAGATTTAGGATTAAGTGCAGATTTTGAGAGGTATTATTCTACAATTGATAAGAATGCTCAGAAAATATCTCAAAAATCTTTTATAGATCTCTATAAAATAAAAGAGGCCTATAAAAAAGAATTTCCCACTCTATGGTGCTGCGAATGTCAGACTGCAATTGCCCAAGCAGAATTAGAGGATAAAGAGTTTGAGAGTTTATTTTCTACTCTTAAATTTTCTGTTGATA
>CAYHEY010000116.1:0-2707 GCA_964355735.1 Candidatus Woesearchaeota archaeon | reverse complement strand
TTCTATATTGAAAAAAATAAAAGTTACCAAATGCTAAAATTACTAATAATAAGAGCAATATGATTCTCTTCTCTCTTTTTTCCATCATTAGTATTACTTATCAACCTTTATAAATTTTACTTGTTTATAATCTCAATTAAAGAAGTAAGCCCAACCAAAAATGTTAATTGAATTATTCATAGCCCTTTTTGCAGGAATAATTATAGGCACAATCACAGGCCTCACTCCGGGAATTCACATAAATCTTGTATCTGCTTTTGTTTTGGTTTTATCTGGTTCTCTCCTCTTAAATTTTCAGCCAATAATTCTTGCAGTCTTCCTGGTCTCAATGGCTACAGCCCATATATTTCTTGATTTTATCCCAAGCATTTTTCTCGGAGCCCCTGATGAAGAAGATAATGCTCTCTCCATTCTTCCAGGTCACGAAATGCTGATTAAAGGAGAAGCCCATTCTGCAGTAATCTATTCGCTCTATGGCTGCCTTTTTGGACTCATAATTATCCTTCTTCTCTCTCCTGTTTTTTATTTTACTCTTCCAATAATCTACCCCTATGTTCAAAGGATAATGCCTTTTATCCTAATTCTGACTTCAATTTTTTTAATATATTTTGAAAAGTCATCAAAAATAATAGCCTTTATAATCTTTATTTCAGCAGGATTGCTAGGAATAGCTTCTTTTAACTTGCCAATCAAAGAATCTCTTCTTCCTCTTTTTACAGGTCTATTTGGAGTTTCTTCTCTCATTACCTCTCTTTCCAAGAAACAAAAAATACCCAAACAAGAAATAAAAAAATTGAAAGAAATAACTCTAAAGCGATCATCTATCGCAAAGACTTTGTTTGCTTCTCTCATCTCCTCGCCACTTTGCAGTTTTCTGCCTGGCATGGGTTCTGGTCAAGCAGCGATAATAGGAAGCGAAGTAACAGGAGACTTAGACAGAAAAGAATTTTTAGTTTTGCTTGGTTCCATAGCAACCATAGTTACAGGTCTTTCTTTTATAACTTTTTATTCAATAGGAAAAGCAAGAACAGGTATAGCTGTTGCAGTAAGCAAAATAATTGAATTAAATCTTACAAATCTTATAATAATAACAGCAACAATAATTCTTTCAGGAATTTTCTCTTTTTTCATAGCTATCCAAATTTCAAAAATCTTTTCAAAATTTATAAAAAGAGTAAACTATCGCTTTCTCTCCGCAATAATTCTTGTATTTATCACAATTATCTGTTTTATTTTTACAGGCTTTCTTGGTTTATTGCTATTGATTGTTTCTGCTCTTCTCGGGCTCGCCTGCATTCTCCTCGGAGTCCGAAGAACCCATCTCATGGGTTCTTTGCTTATTCCCACAATTCTGCTGAATTTGCTATAACTTGTAGAATTGTTAGGTTTTTCATCATGAAAAAGATAAAGAAGATTATTGCTTAATTATAAAAATGCTCATTGAAAAAAGATTTGTTTTATTACTTATCAAAGAACTATATCAAATTAAACCAATTCAGTAATGAAAGAATGCCAATAATTAAAATAATTATTCCAGAAACCCTTTCCTCAAATATTAGTTTGCGTAAACCCTTTATGCTCCATTTTTTAGACCAACCAAAAAGGTATTGTATCTCTTTTGCTTTAAAAATTGAGAGAAATCCTAAAAAAATTAGTAATAAGGAGAATAATAAAGAGATAATACTTTCCATATTAAACAAAGTAAAAACCCCTATAAAAACTTTTCTAAAGACCCGTATTTGCGCATTAAAGGTTGGTGAAATTTTTTTTCTAAATACAATTTAAACTAAATTAAAGTGATTTTTCAACAAGTCGAGATAATCCCGAAAGTATTCCTTCACTAGCAGATGTAAACGCAACTGCTTGATAAAGCCCGCTACAAAACCAAGTTACAGATAAAGGGCAGTCAATAACAGTTGGTTTTTCATTACGCAAGTCACGATATACTTGATAAATTCCATAAATGGGTATCCATTGTTTCCAATTTGGTCTTGCTGTTCTTGTCTCTGAAAATTTTAATCTATCCATTCAACCAAATTAATAACCTTATACTTTAAAAATATATCGCAAAAATTTCATAAATATTCTACTCGCCACCAGAAACCTCAATTCTTTCTTCAAATAAATTAATAGCTAATCCAGATATTGTCTGTGTATCTGTTTCAGAATCTAGACAAGCAGGATTATCTCGAGCATAATTTTCATCTTGACAATTATTAGTTAAATCTCCAATTAATTTTGGCTGAAAAAAATAAATACCCACAAATGCCAAAGAAAGAAGTAAAAGTAAAAGAAGAATAACTAGCATAATTCTATTTTTCCTCATTGTTCTTCTTCTAAGAGACATACTTAGTAAAGCAGATATAACTTTTTAAATACTTCTCTTATAAATGAGCCGAGTTTGTACTTCACATTTACCATATCCCCAAAAATAAATTAATCTAAACATTATTTAAATAAACTCTTCAACAAAAGCAGAAATAGAATTACTAATGAATTAATAAAAAACATAAAGTGCTCATTTTAAAACCACTTCCCCAAAGCCTCTTGCTTCTCTGTATCTTTTCCAAATATACTTTCTATATACTTTTTAGTAAGTTCTAAATTTTGCTTAATATATGCAGGAACATTATATTTCTCAGCAAGCTCTAAAGCTGGTTTCAGATACTTAACAATACTCCCATAAGAAATAGTAAATATATTTTTT
>CAYHEY010000115.1:0-2713 GCA_964355735.1 Candidatus Woesearchaeota archaeon | reverse complement strand
AAAAACAAGTGCCAATCAAACCCACACTTTTAAGTGTGGGTGGCACATTGTTTTTCTGATAATATGGATAAGGGAGATTGTCGAGCAGGAGGAGACAATCTGGGCGAGTTTATAAGTGAACTTACGAATAAAGCAGTGTTAGATGTTAAGATAATCAAGATAGAATTATACTTAATTATAAAAAGAGAAAAAAATGAGTGGGAAATAAGCCGCCTTTTGTCAATCTTCATTTCTCTTGGTGTGAATAGATTGTGCCTACATTCTACTTCGCGGCGCTTTGCGCCTTGCATCAACCAGGATGCTCGTTCCAGCAGGTTTTCCTTAGAAAACCAGTATCGTTTCTATACCAGAGCCACGCCTCGCGACGCTCGTTTTTCAACGATGGTTGCATATCTTTATGCCAATTGCATAGTAATGCAAAAGGATGGACGGACCTTCCTCAGAACTCAAGATGACATTTGACATCTTCTGCCAATTTAATAGCGAGCCCGATAGTTGGCTATCCCACTCAAATTAGCTAGGTTTTTAGGGTTTTTAAGGCTTTTTGTAGTTTCTATTTTCTTAGTGATATCTAACCAACATATTCTCGCAAAATTGTTCGTTTATCATACTTTAAATTAGACTCACAATTTATGTTTAATAATTTGAAATATCTAAATAATGGCTGCTTAAATAAAGTTAGTAGTTTTATTAATTGTTATTGTTTCTGTAATAACTCTAAGCAAATTATAAGAGTTTATAGGATTTTAATAATTCTAAGCACTCAAGAAAGAGTAATGTTAATAGTCCTATTATACTTAGAAATGCATTAATTTAGGACTTACTAAACATCCAAAACAAACTGAATTATTACTTGTTTTTTCGCTTTATTTTGTTTTATAGACATCTGATTATAGGTAATTGCTTTAACATTATTCGAAAAAGAATAATTGCTGGCTTTATCTCCAAGAATTTCTGCTTTTAGACCTATTCTCTTCTGGGATTTATCTTCTTTTATCTTTAAACTAGTTATCTTAGAGAATACAAAATCTTCTGCATCTAAGAAGTACAAAAAAGATTCAAGAAAATCATACAACAATCTTTCATTGTCTTTTGCTGCTATGTTTATCTGTTTTTTTATCTTTGCTTTTATGCTTATCTTACCTGACATAGATTCTTTCAAAGCTAAAGCAGAAGATAGAAATGCTTTCTCTAGACTTGTTGAACTTGCTTCTATCTTTATGTCTGCTGTATGCTCAAGAAATTTATAGGTCATAATTATCCCTTTTCCCAGAAAAATAATTTTAATTTGGTTTTTGGATTGGAGAGAGTAAGATTGCCTGGGATTAATATCTGAGTTGAATAGACATATTTTCTCAATGAATCTGCATTATTATTAGGACATACAGAGTTATAATAACAGATATTAACATAAAAGTTAATTGTTGCAGGAACAAGTTGGGCTATTGTCTTATTTATTCCTTCTGTATTGTTCATTAATGCTTGAGACATTAAATTTTCATCCTCGCTAATAAACTTAAGAATTCTCTCGCCGGTCTGGGTTAATTCTTCTCGATTTTCTTCTGGAGAAGATCTGGATATAATCATTAAAACTGCAGCCATAATCAGCATTATTGCTATAAATGCTTCTACTATCTTCATAAATGCTCTTTTATCTTTTATTTTTACCATACTCTGATACTTATTATAAACGGATATTTTTTTGCATTTGAGTCCATTATGTTAATTGGGATTTCTCTAGCCATAACTCTTACTCCTAGAGGCTTTTTTTTGGATAGACTATCAGATATGAGTATTGTTTTATTTAAATAATATACTACAAAGTTAAAATTATCTTCTATTCCTAATTGCTCCTTAAATTCATTGTAATTAGACATATAGCTTGAGTTAAATAAAAAGATTTTATTGTAAAAAGCTGTTGTTCTTATATCTTTTTGGCTGAAGGAAAAATCATTCTGATTAAGATCTTCACAGTCAAATTTAGAAAGAACTGTCTGATTAAAATTGTTTGAGACATAAACATTAAAAAATCTCTTTTCTGAAGAAACAGGCACTTCTATTTCTATCTTATTATCTGAAGATAGAAATCTTGAACCAAGTGGACTTCCTAGACTATCAGTAAATAAAACGTTTGTTGAAGAATCTAAATTAATAAGATTATCTATCTTTATGCAGTTTTTTGAGGGTTCTGCATCGAGTATAAAAGAATAATAGTCATATTTATCAGAAATATTTGAGATAAGTTTTTCTTGCACAGAATCAAGAGAAAAGAAAGAAACTCTTTTCTGATCCAGGGGATTAATAAAGAATAATATAGCCATGAGAAATACTATAAAAATTATAAATGAAACAACCATTTCAAGATGCGCCTGTGATTTTTTTGTTATCATTTTATCCGAATATCAAATCTGCTCCTGAAGAGACGAGCCACGCCACTGCAACTAATATAAATGAATGTTTAAAGCCCATCTTTACACTTCCTTCTGAAATTTTCCCTATTACAAGACCTGCAAAAAAACCTTGTGTAATAAGCAAAAATAAGAATGGTTGAGAGAGGTCTTCAACATTTATGCTATTTATACCTGCTCCGAAGCCTGCGCCAAGATCACTTAAAGAGGAGTCTTCCTGATTTTGATCAAGATTTAGGTTGGGCAGCAAAGTTAATATTCTAAATTTCATAACAAGCATTATTGCAATAAATATAAAAAATATT
>CAYHEY010000114.1:0-2731 GCA_964355735.1 Candidatus Woesearchaeota archaeon | reverse complement strand
TTATATAGATAAAGAAAAGCAATCTGGCGGAGACAGCAGAATAACCTTGCCAGATTATGCTATCATAGATCCGAATTTTACTCTGAGTCTTTCAAGAGAAGTTGCATCTTCCACAGCAATGGATGCTCTTAGTCAAGCAGTAGAATCTTATTGGTCAATCAATTCAACAGAAGATTCAAAACAAATAGCTCAAAAAGCAATTTTTCTTTTATTAGATAATTTAGAATTTGCTTCAAACTTGCCTAGCGGAGAAGAGTCTAGAAGAGCAAAAGAGCAAGTCATGTTAGCTGCAAATTTTTCAGGAAAAGCCATAAATTTAACAAAGACAACAGCTTGTCATTCTATCTCTTATCCTTTAACTTCTTATTTTCATATTGCTCATGGCCATGCTGCTTCTTTAACTCTTGGAGAGATGTTTATTTATAATTCTCAAGTTAGGAATGAAGATTGTGCTGATAAAAGGGGAGCAGAGTATGTCCGAGCAACTCTCAAGAAATTAACAGGTTTTTTTGGAGTAGAAACAGCAGAAAGAGTAAGAGAAAAACTTAAAGTTTTAATGAGAAATATAAGTCTTGAAACAAAATTATCTCAACTGGGTTTAGTAGAAAGAGATTTGGATTTTATATTATCAAAGGCTTTTAATCCTCAAAGAGCAGGCAATAATCCGCGAGTTTTAACGAGGGAGGGATTAAGAATTATTCTGGAGAATATCTTTTAATTCTTTAACTACAAACTCTGCTTCCTGATCTGTTAAATTACTTGAACTAGGAAGATAAAATCCTCTTTCTCCAATAAAATCTGCAACAGGAAATTTTCCAGTACAGTCAGGAGAATTTTCAATAGTTTTATTAGCATATGCTGGTTGCTTATGCATGGGTTTAAAAAACCCACGCGTATCTATTCCCCTTTCTTTTAGTTTTTCCATAACTTCTTCTTTTGTAAGTCTTACACTTTTATCCAACACAATTCCATACATCCAATAAACATTTTTTGCATAAGGTTTCTCAGCAGGCAATATTATCCCACCTGTTTCAGCAAGTAATTTATTATATCTTATTCCAATATTTCTTCTTGAATCTACAAGTAACTCTGCATTTTCAACTTGAGCTACACCTATGGCTGCTTGTATATTTGTAAGTCTATAATTATAGCCGACTTCATTATGTACAAATCTTGGCACATCAAATGCATGATTTCTCAATTTTTTCATTTTATCAGCAAATTCTTTATTATTAGTCACACACATTCCGCCCTCACCTGTTGTTAATATCTTATTTGCATAAAAACTAAAACAACCAATATCACCAATAGAACCGCATTTTTTCCCACCATATTCTGCTCCGTGGGCTTCAGCAGCATCTTCTATAACATACAAATTGTATTTTTTAGCTAATTGCATTATTGGAGCCATATCGCACGAGTGACCATATATATGAACAGGCATTATTGCCTTTGTCTTAGAAGTTATTTTTTTCTCTATCTGATTTACATCAATACAATAAGTCTCTTTATCACAATCAACTAGAACAGGTGTTGCTCCTGTAAAAATTATAGCGTTGATAGATGCAGCCATAGTAAAAGTTGGCACAATTACTTCATCTCCTTTTTTTAATCCAATAGCTAAACAAGCTAGGTGAAGTGCAGCGAGTCCATTTGAACAACAAATACCATAATTAGAATCGCAGAACTTAGCAAACTTACTTTCAAATCTTTCAATATACTCTCCAGCACTGCTTATCCAATTAGTGTCTATTGTATCATTTACATATTCTTTTTCCTTTCCAGGAAGCCAGGGCTTGCATACAGGTATCATTTTATTCTAATTTCTTCTAACCTTTTAAGCTTTTATGTACTCAAGAATACTAAACTTGTATAAAAGACATTTTCTCCATTTTCTTAGAATTCTCTGTAGTATTCTCGCTCTTTAATCTTCTTAGCATAGGATAATAGGCTTCTTTAACTTTTGCTTCTTTAAAGCCAGCTTTTTTTGCGATATCTGCTTTTATAAAAAAAGCATTACATCCAGTAGAATCACATCCAATAAGTATATATCCTTTTTTCTTTGCCAAATTAGTTAAGGCAGAAATAGATGCTCCAAAATATAATCCGCTTCTCTCAGAAGAATATCTCTGAAATCTTTCATCATATTTTATTGTTACAGCTTTATTTTCTCCAAGAGAGGCATTATACTCCAGGATTATAACACGCGGTTTTATAATGTTTATAGCCTCAAAGACCCAATAATCATTTCCATCAATATCTATAGATAGCAAATCAATCTCTCCCCGAACCTTATTTTCAGCAATTATCTTATTGATATTCTCTTTAGTAACAAATTTATTTACTATCTTAATTTGATTAGGCATTACAAAAAGATTCCGCCTATAAAATTTTTCTGCTTCCAAAGCCATTTTTCTATCCCCCTCTATGAAAAGAGCCTTCCAGCCATTATTTATCACCAAATTAGCAGAATTACACTCTCTTCCATTTTCTACTCCAAACTCTACTGATATTTTATTTGTTGTTTTTATCTTTGAGAGTATATATTCTATTATTCCATCTTCTCCATTCTGCGAGTATATTTTAAATTCTGAATTTTTCAGTATTTGTTTTTGAGAAAGGCCTTTCTCACTAACTTCTCTTGATATAAGAAGAGAATTCAAATCCCTTTTTATTGCTTCTAGAAGAGAAGGGATAGATTTTACTTCTTTTACAAGTAAGCTTAGAGAAG
>CAYHEY010000113.1:0-2741 GCA_964355735.1 Candidatus Woesearchaeota archaeon | reverse complement strand
ATTAAGGAAGCTAATGCAGAACTCGCCAGAGAAGCACCTGTTCTCAAAGAGAAGCCAGTCATAACGCATGAAATTATTGGGGAAAATGATAAGCCTGTAAAAAAGAAATCCTGGTTCAAAAGTTTTTTCGGGTTGGAGTAAGATTTCTATAAGACTCAATACACGCCCCCGCCAAAACCCTATTAAAAGTAATACAGTTGGGGGTTATTCTATTTATAAAAAACTTAATACCCAACGGTGAGTTATTCTATATTTTGAACTATCCGGACCTTCTACAGGTTCTAAGTGTATATATTCGTCACTTCCGCCGGGATTTCTATCAACACAATATCCAACATAACAATGACTATTCGCAGTTACCATTTGAGGCACAAGCTCTTTTGCTTCAGATAATGAATTAGCAATACCTATTTTTACTAAAGTGCCTGCAAGTTCATCCAGGCTTTTAATTGAGCTCTTACCACATAAGCCTAAAACTTCTCTCTTAAACCTGCGAACTCCTGTTTCAAGTTGATATCTCTTTTTTTCTTCAGGTGTTCCATACCTATTATGCACCTTTCCTGCTTTTAAAAAAAGTTTACTCAAAAATTCTTGCCCCTCTGATAGAGGGTCTATAGTATTTCTATTATTAAGTGTGGCTTCTGTCATAAAAGTTATGTATTTTTAGCATTTAAAAACTTTATGAATTTCACGCCCCCGCCATAAGTATAGGGGGAATAGAAAACAATTTGGAATTAATAAAGAAAAAGAACAATATTTTTTAAAGTCAGGGATATTAATTGGATTGATGAGCTACAGAATTTACGCTACTGATACTTTCAAAACATTATATTCTTCTCTAGAAAAAGATGAGCAAAGATGGATTGACAAAATAAAGAAAAACCTTGAAGAATATCCCACAGGAAAAATTTTGAAATATAGCTGGTTTAGAGAAAAGAAGTATGAGAATAAAAGACTTTATTATCTGCTTGATGATAAAAAGAAAAATATCCTTTTTGTTTCCTTTGCTTCAAAAAAAGAGCAACAGAAAATAATAGATTTTGTTACATTAAATATGAAAGAATTGCTTCAATATTTAAAGTCTCTTAACTAAAATTTACTAATTCTTCCTTTCTTTAAATCTTCAAGACTTAGATGAAGTTGAACGATAGCATCATCTGCAATTTTAGCTTTTATGACTAGTCTTTCGTATTTTCCTTTTTCTATTTTAATCATTTCTTGTTCCATTTATCTTAGATGGTTTAATTCTATTTAAACTTTTCTTTCTCAACCCGCCAAAACCCTATAAGAAGTGATACAGTTAGGCCTGAATGGATGCTAATTTTTCTAATCCACCCTTTACTAAAACATAAATCCTACGATCAGAATAAGAAGATCCTAAATCGTGGTCTCCATCTTCATTAGGAACAGAGGCCTCATAGGTATTTACTAAATTATACCCTCTTTTAACTAATTCTTCTGCTTCCGTAGAATGCATAGTTTCTATTATTCCTTGATTTTCCGACCATTCTTGCTTGTGCTCTACTTCTGAGAATTCAAAAATTACATATGAACCATTATCTCTCTTCAAAAATTCAAAATATTTAGGACCATCTTTATACCATAAAGGAGTTCCGTATCCTCCGTTTGGCCTTCTAGCAAAATTCCATTTAGCATCTTGAAATTGTTTAGGATTTTCTAAATAAAATCTTGCAGAATCAACCGACCCAGTAAAAGAAAATCCTAGTTCAGAAAGAATATTTCCTATCTCTAGTTCTGAAAGAGAATTACCACCAAAGAATCTTTTTAGCAATGGCTTATTTTTTAGTAATCTATTTAACCGATTTAAAAGGTTTTGATTAGATTCTATATCTGTAAAGGGAATCATTTCTTCCATGTGTTATGACTTGGTAAGTTCATTTAAAAATCTTATGGAAGCATCACTTTCTTTTTCAATCATACAAGTCTCTTTTCCCACACGCCCCTCCCTGAAAAATAATTTATCGTCGATAAAGAAAACCACGCCCCCGCCAAGAACAGAATAAAAGTGTTCAAGAAGAGGGAATTAGTTTGAAATTTTTCTTCCAATATATGTAGTTATTAAACCAAAAGATGTTCCCACAGATCCAGCAAGGATTGCAGTTACAGGATCTCTAGTTACATAACCTACAATCCCACTAGCAATAATCCCTATGGTAATGTATGCGTAACCTGCCTTCCGGATAAGTCTGCCGGAATCTTCTTCCTCTGCAATTATTTCTAATTTATTCATCTTTTCCATAATTTCTTCTTATCTTAAGCATTTAAAAACTTTATGAATTTCACGCCCCCGCCAGGAATCGAACCTGGAGGCCCGTAAGGGCTCCGCTCTCAAGGCGGATGCAATACCATTATGCGACGGAGGCTTGGATTAAGAAAAATCTTCTGCATTTTAAAGCTTACTATTAAAAATTAAACTAAAGCCTGTGGGGGGATTTGAACCCACGACCCCTGCTTTACGAAAGCAGTGCTCTTCCACTGAGCTACACAGGCGATGCTGTTAATATAAATTATAACTATAAAAGTCTTCTTAATTTTTATTTTTAATTGTTAAAAGATATATTCACTATAAGTAAAGATAATTATAATCTTAATAATAAAAATATTCAGCCCATCTTATACTAATAACCTTCTCTTATATTCTCTATAAAATCTATCAATAGAAATCTTCTGCCAACTAGGAAAAGCTGTTCAGTTCTAAAATAAAAATCTAATTAACCGAA
>CAYHEY010000112.1:0-2748 GCA_964355735.1 Candidatus Woesearchaeota archaeon | reverse complement strand
GTAATTCTCATTCCAATACACTTTAAATAATTCTTTGGCTACTATTATTGCTAGAGTAGATTTTCCTGTTCCTGCTGGTCCTGCAAACATCATATGTGGAAGATTCATAGAATTCGTGAGATTTTTAACTCGTTTTATTATTTCGTCTTGACCAACTACGTCTTCAAATTTATTTGGTCTGTATTTTTCTGTCCAGATGGATAATGAGTCTATCATTCTAGACACCTTCCATTTTTAATTTCATCTATGACTGCATTTAAAGCAACATGTCTTCCTTTTAAATCCTCTAATCTTTTTACCATCCAACCCATTAAATTCCATCTTTGAATTAAGTCTATATCCATATCTCTTGAAAGAGTTCTACCATTAGCGTCATTTATTTTATCTATAATTAAAGCACTTTCAGAAACATCTAAGGGTTTTTCAACTAAAACTTGGGGCAGACACAATTTTGATCCCACTATTGGGACTAATCTATCTTGCCCTCCTTTAACATAAGCTACAGAGCCAATTTCTTTCATAGGCTCATATTTTGCTTTAAAAAGATAGGTTCGAATTAAATCCCCTGCTTCAAGATTTAATGGTCTTGAAAAATGAATCTCTCCAATATTTTCAGAAGAGCCCTCAGGAGAGCCATATAATCGATGATTTATTCTTAGAGCAACTCTAAATGTACAGGGATAAACGAAATTTTCTGGTTTTGCTTCTCGTCTTAATAGTTCTGCATTATATCTTCCTATTTCTTCAATATATCTCTTTTTGCTGGTACCAATTAAATATTTTGGTTTTGCTTTTGTCATTTTTTCCTGCTTTTTTATTTTCCTACCTTATAGAATTAGACCAGAAAGAGAGATTATAAATATTGCTGTGCTAAAGAATATAATTCTTCGTGTAAGCTTATTCAGTCATAATGGTTTAGCTACACAAGTTCGCTAAACTCGTGAAAGTATATAGGTAATTATAATATAATTTAGCGAGAAAATCGAATATATGCAGATTTTTGAGCAAGTAGTGAAAACAAACTTAAGATGGGTTTATAACCCTCTTTTGGCAATTCGAGTAAATTAAAATATCTAAAAATCTTATTATGCGCTTCTTTCTCTATGAAGTTTTCTCTTTCTCTTTTCTTCATTGAGTCTTTTTCTCTGCCATTTCCATCTCATCTGGCCTTTCTTTTTCCATCTTCTTGAGCTTCTTTTCATGATAACCTAAAAAATAATTTATTTATAAACCTTCCTAAACTAGTCTAAATCTCTTAAAAAATTAAATAATAACAATATGCAGTTTACTTTCCTAGTATTCTGCAAACAGTAATTCCGCAATGAGGGCATTTTCCTTTCATAATTCTTGTTCCTCTTGAGGTCTTGCTCTCTTTACCGTCTTTCATTACTACTTTTTTCTTGCATTTAACGCAATATCCTTCTGTCATTTTAAGCCTCCTTTCATTATAGAAGACTAAATTGGTTCTTTTTAAATCTTACTTTTTCGAGATTTTGTTTTTGCAAGATTTAAAAAGTATTTTGTTTAAGAAATTTAGTCTTCTTTTATGTCAGAAATTAAAACCTCATTATTTATAATGGGGTCGTAAGCTTACTGCTTTTAATTTCTGAGCATCCTAAAAACAAGGGGCTTTACAAACCGCCCCTTTTAAGGGGCGATGCCCCATTGTTTTTTTGATAATTGAATATAAAATTTAATAGATGTTACATCCAACTTTTCAATAATTCTTTTCTAGAAAGAGGACTATAATATACCGGAGGTATATCTAACATTGTATAAGCTCCTACCTGTCCTTCTCTATTTAATCTATGACCGGCTCTTGCGCAGGCTACTAAAATACTTCCTGTTGCTTCTGGATTACTCTGCCATTGGTTTTTGTATTCTATTAAAGCATTATTTCCTTCCCCTGTTTGACCTGAAGTTAAAACAAAACCGCCATGAGGCATTGCTTTTAGTCTCTCTTCTATTCGCTCAGATGTTTCAATTGTTATAGTTGTATCATAATCTGCAAAATATTTGGGCATGTTTGTAATAGTCTCTCTTACTTTTCTTTCATCTGCTCCTGGTTTTAAAGCTAGGAAAACTTCCCTCGTATGTTTTTGTCTTGTGTTCAAATCAGGATTTGTTCCGGATCTAACTGCCTCTAGGGCTGCTTGAGAAGGAACAGTGTATTGAATTCCATTTAAAACTCCTTCAACGGCTCTTACTGCTTGAGAATGTCCTTGACTTACTCCTTTTCCCCAGAAAGTGTAAGCCTTTGAGCCTGGAACAAAAGAATTTCCCAAAACTCTTTCTAAAGAAAATGTTCCTGGGTCCCAACCAGCGCATATTACAGAAGTATGCTTATGAGATCTAGAAGTTCTGTCCATGATATCTTGATAAACAGGTATATCTGCGTGAGTATCAAAACTATCTACTGTATTAAAAAATCCTGCATAAATTGGACCATCCTTGGGTAAGTCTGTTGCAGAACCTGTACATAGAATTGCTATATCTGCTCTTTTTTGCAACTCTTCGCTCCTATTTAAATCTCCAAAATCAAAAACGCCCCCTTTAAGAGGAAGAGCAGGATTATCTAAGACTCTTTGAACATCTCTTGAGATAATAAAGGCGAGTTCCATGTCTGGATTTCTTTCTATGGCTCTATGAACTCCTTTTCCTACATTTCCATAACCTACAATTGCGACCCTTGTTTTTTCTGTCATATTCTACTAATTAATTTATTATTTGTTATTTATAAATAAACTT
>CAYHEY010000111.1:0-2771 GCA_964355735.1 Candidatus Woesearchaeota archaeon | reverse complement strand
CTGAAACTCCTTTTTCTGTTATAACCTCTGCTCTTTTAACTATGCGCGTTGCATGATTGGCAAAGCTAACTGCAAGATCATATTCTCTAGAAGCATTTGGATTAGAAAAAACTCTCATAAAAAGAGCTCCTCTTAAATCTTGGGGAGAAAAAATTCTAATAACATGATCTTTATATGCATAGTTAAAGATATTCAATTTATCTAATTCTGATGGATCTTTTGCTGCTTGTTCTACTTTGCTTAAATTTATCCTTTGGGATCTTGCTAACATTTTTAATTTTGTTCCTGCTTCTTCTAACCATTGAAGAGCCTCTGTAGAATTCTCTCGTCCAACATAGAAAGGGCAACCAAAATTATCGCTTTCTCGTAGAAGAAAATCTTGAGTGCGTCCTGCTTTTTCATATTCACATAATTTTACTCTCTCTTCTAATTTTCTAAGTTGTCTTACTCTTGCTCCAACAGCAAAATCTAAGTCTTTCCAACTTTCTCTGAAATATCTTCCTAAATCTGCTAAATAAATCGGGATATCTCCAGAAATTTTAACAGTGGACTTATATCTATAACTAGAACTACTCTCTGATTCCGATAAGTGAGGCATATTTCTTTTGGTAGAGCTTTATATTTAAGGATTTATATTATCTGGACTATATTTCACGCTTATTGAATTACTCTTGTTTGTAGCCACCTAAAAATATCTTTAAGTCAAGTTTATCTTCGATAAACTGATAAAATAGGTGTCTACGCATAGTGCTTTTTATGGCTCTGGGTGTCTACATCTGTCTACAGAGGTCTACGATTAGAATTTGTCCTTTTTTCTCTGGCTTCTCGCTTTTCTTTCTTTTTCTTCCATTCTGGCTTAAAGATTTTCTTATTTGAAATATTATCTAACTCAAGAATTCTTTTTTGTTCTTTCTTCTCTTGATAAGTATAGGGGACATAGATGGGTTTTTTTGTACGCGGATCTAAGCCGGTGTAGTACATACAAGTTGAAACAGTCATAGGGGTTGGAGTAAATATCTGAACAGATTCAGAATGTCTCAGGCTTTTTATTTTATCTGCTAATTCTTGAGCTTCTTTCATACTTGAGCCTGGGTGGGCTGCCATAAAATAAAAGGTAAGCTCGCCACAACCTATTTTATTAAAATATTTTATAAAAGCATCTAGGTTTCCTGATTTTTTATTCATTAATTCTAGAACTTGAGAATTTACGTGCTCTGGAGCTATTTTTAATTTTCCGGAAATATGATGTCTTGCTATTTCTTCTATATATTCTGGTGTTGCTAGGTCATAGCGAATACCACTTCTTATAAAAACTCGTTTTATTCCTTTAATTTCTCTTACTTTCCTTAATAAATGAACTAATCTTTTATGGCTTCTATTAAGTTTGTTGCAACCAATACACTGGAGTTTGCATTTATCTCTTAGCTCGCAGTCCATGCCATACATGTTTGCAGAAGGACCTCCGAAATCGTCTATAACTCCATTAAAATCTGGCAATGTTGAAATATATTCTGCTTCTCTAAGTATAGACTCTTCTGAACGAGAGATAATCTTGTCACCCATTGTTAATCTAAGTGAGCAGAAATTGCAGTTGCCTATGCAACCCCTGTGTGTAATTATCCCAAAACTAAACCTCTTCATAGAAGGAACTTTTATTTTTCTTGAAAAAGGAAGCTCATAATATTCATCTAAATCGTCGCCAGTATATACTGGGGATTTATATTGAAGAATATAAAAATCTCCTGTTTTCTGGGCTAAATTGCTTGTATTAGATAATAAGTTTTGCATATCACAGAATTTTTCTTTATTAGCAAGAACTTCTTCGTGACTCGGTAACTCGATAAATTTATCGTCTTTTTCGAGCTTAGGAACTTCTTTTGTTTTTATACAAGTCCCTTTTATACCACTAAGGCTTTCAGAATTCTGAATTCTTTCTGCTATTTCGACTATCTGCTTTTCAGACATACCATAGGAAAGAATATTTGCTCTAGAATCAAAGATTATAGATTTTCTGAGAGAGTTTTGCCAGTAATCATAGTGAGTAAATCGCCTCATAGTTGCTTCTACTCCGCCTAGAACAATTATAGAATCTTTGAACTTCTGTCTTACCCAATTACTATAGACAATTAAAGCTCTATCGGGTATTTCTTTTTCGTATTTTATTATCTCGTCGTCTTCTCTTGGTCTGTTGAGAGAAGTATAGTTTCTTACCATAGAGTCTATACTTCCTGAAGTTATTCCGAAAAATAAAGCGGGTTTTCCAAATCGAGTTATATCTTCTGGGCTTTTTGGAGTTTCAATTACTGCTACTGAAAAGCCTCTTTGTTCGAGTAATCTTCTCAGTATAGCTAGCCCGCATAGAGGGTGATCAAAGTATTTTTCTCCTGTTATGAAGATTATATCATATTCTTTCATGATTATATCGAGAATAATGGGATTATAAAGCTATAGTTTCATTTCAAAAACTATGCTCTTTCTTAAATGAAAACTATTCGCCCATTTTGCATAAGCATTCCAACCTTGAAAACTCTCAAGAAATTTTATTTTGCTTATTCTTTTTTGTTTGAATAATGCAATCTTTTTCCTAATATTTTCTATGTTTCTTTTTCTAAGAAGTTTATAATGCTCAAAATGTCTAAATCCAACGAAATCAACCCCTTTTGAAAGAGAAATAATCTTGGATTTTTGAGGATGTAATTCTATTTTTAGCTTTTCAATTAATAATTTATCTATTTGGGTTTTCCAAAATTCAAGCTGTTCTTTGTTCTTAT
>CAYHEY010000110.1:0-2780 GCA_964355735.1 Candidatus Woesearchaeota archaeon | reverse complement strand
GGTAGTCGTATAGCGGTAATATAGTCGCCTCCAGAAATTTCTGGTTAGAGAAAGCGATTGATGGGGGTTCAACTCCCTCCTACCCCATCATAAAATGAACAATGATCAATTTGATTTTTTCTTAGGAAGGGCAAGTAAAGACTTGTGGTCTTTAATTGAAGATATTAATAGAGTCAATTTAGATTTTGTTCAGAGCCTGATGTGTGGTAATAGTTTTTTCTGTTCTGAACATGCTAGTGAAACAAATATTTTAGCAAGGCTAATTGCTGCCAAGAGCAAAAGAGAAAGAGAAGAATATTTTATATCAGAAGCAAAATTATTTTGCTCAGCTTATGAAGAAGACAAGCATGAACTGCTGAAAGAACTTCGAGCAGAATTGGGTTATTTCCAGCATTGTTTCTTGCATGACACCAAATTGAGAAGAGTTTCTTTAGACTATAGTAATTTAAAAGAATTAACACAAACAGTTTAATTAAGACAAGATTTATAAATCAAAGAAACCTTGAAAAGATATGCAAAAAAAGAGTGAGAACATAAGAGGAAAGAGCATGCAAGATTCAGAAGTACAGTTGGCTCTTGTTGAAAATTTTATCAATCTTCAAAAAGTATTGACAAATCTCACTGTAAAATTTGAGGTTTTATCAGATAATATTTCTAAACTTCTTCAATTATTTGAAATTTCTGCGAAGAATTTCATAAAGAAAACAGAAGAAGGAGTGCCTGGAGAAAAAGATATGCTTAGCAAATTAGATACAATACTCGAACAGAATAAACTTCTTGCAAGAGGAATTACTTTAATAGAAGAAAAAACAAGACATAGATTGTATGGAGAAAGTCCTGGATTTCATATTCCTTCTCAAGAAAGTCATTTAACTCACCAAGCTCATGTAGAGGAGCATCATCCAACCCATCATGTTGCGTCACCACAGCATCAAATAGAGCATCATCAAGCAGAAAGACCAAGACCTAAACACTTGCCAAGACCATAATATGCTAGACAAAGAGAAGTTAGCAGGAGAATTTTTCTATAGGTTTACAAAAGAAATTTTAATAGAAGTAAAAAAACAAATAGACGAAGAGCAAAGTCGGTTAGATGAAGAAGAAAGAGGGCAAAAAGCCTTAGAGATTGAAAAATTGAAAAATAAATATTCTCAATATTTAAAGACAGATAATCGAGCCAAAAGTAAAATAAATGTTGCAACTTTTAGACCCATTATACCTTCTCCAAATTTAGCTCATCAGAGGCAAGAAATTAAAAAAGCATTTATATTAAAGCCAGATTATAAAGAGAAGTTGGAGAGAGAAAGAGAGAGACAGAAGAGAATTTCTCTTGTTCAGCAAGAGCCAATATCTTTTGGAAATACGCTTCTAGCAGGAATTAATTTTGGCAGAATAGCAACACTTGTTAAAAATCCCTATGTAGAGTATATAGAATGTCCTGGAGAAGGAAAGAATATAATGATAAAAAGAGATGAAAAGATAACGCCTACAACAATAATTTTATCAAAGCAAGAAATAAAATCTCTAGTAGAATCTTTTTCTGAAAAAACAAATATACCTATTGTAAATGGCTTATTCAATGCAGAGGTAAGTAATATAGAACTGTCTGCTGCTTTGTCAGATAACTCGAGTTCGAGTTTTATTATAAGAAAACCAAGAATACAATCGCCTCAAACAACAACAGTGTATCAGCAGTTTGGATCTGCTGGCCAGAATAACCAAAATCAGCGAGACCAGCAATTTTCTATTGCAAAGACAAAATCTGTTTATTCAAATGAGCCTTATGAGAAATCTATTATGAATGCGTGAGTTGGCTGGGTTTCTATAAAGAGCTGAAAAATTATAAAATTATAAAATTAGTAAGACCATTCTCAGGATTTTTTACTCTTCGAAACTTCTTTTCTCGCCCTATCATCTCTATCGCTCTAGCCAGCAAAAATCCCAATTAAGCTTTTCGAGCCAACAGAAAAGCTTAAATACCACTTAACCTTAAAATAGATTATATGATAAATATAAATTTATTAACTGCAAATGAAAACAAAGTACTAAATAAAAAATTAAATAATAAAAAGCTAACTCAAGTGGAGGCAAATTATCTAAGCAGAGCCATACGCCCAAAATTAAGAAAACTAGAAGAATCAAGACAGATAGATGTGCATTTTCTTCTGCAGAAAATACAATATAATCAAAAAGGCAGAGCTATAGAATTAAAAGTTAAGAAACTTATAGAAAAATCAATAAGTAACTTAGATTCCATAATTCTATATGGTTCTGCAATACAAACAAATTATTGTTCTTATAATGATATTGATGTTCTGATAATAACAAAAACTAAAATTTGGAATAAAGAAAAAGAAAAGTATGCTTTAATTAAAATAGTCAAGGAAAAAGCCAAAGATTTAGGTCTGATTTTAGATATTCAGATTCTAGAAAGAAAAACATTTTATTCAGAATATTCTTCAAGCCCAGATTTAGTCTATCAACTTAAAGATTGCAAGATAATTTCGGGGCATCTAAAAATTCCTAGAAAAATAAATCTCTCTAAATTAGACTTGCAGATGAAATTGGATTGGAGTGATATAAGAGAAGTAAATCCCAAAGGAGTAGAAATATACAAAGCATTAAGAAACACAATTCTTGTTAGACTTTTGTTTAATAAGATAATTGATAATCAAAGATTAAAAGAAGAGCTTTATGAAGAAGCAGGAAAAAATCTCATAGAGAAATCAAAAAACAGTAAAGCTTCTAATATGGAAAGAAAAATTGCTTTAAGTTATTTA
>CAYHEY010000109.1:0-2846 GCA_964355735.1 Candidatus Woesearchaeota archaeon | reverse complement strand
CACCCACACTTAAAAGTGTGGGTTTGATCAACTAAAAGCATTTTAGTAATATGATATAAGAATGAAAAAATGCTTTTAGTTGTTGGCACTTGTTTTTGGGATGCAAGAAAATTCGGCAGAATTTTCTGCACGGAAAATCCTTGATTTTCCTGTGATCCAAAACTTAAACCAGTAAGTTACGTCCACATCATAAATGATGTGGTTTAAGTTTATGGACATTATTCTGCAAAAAGATTAGGGTTTGTAAGTTTTGACAAGTAAAGTATTAGTTTGGAAAGTTCTGGGAGAAGGTTATATTAATTGAGAGAAGAGTAGATTTGTAGCAGTAAACAATTAGGAGGATTATTCAAGAAATGGTGTTGAACTGAACCCCTATTATTGTACACTAAGTTAGATTAATAAATTATCCGATAGATTATACAAGCACTATCTTCTTAAGTAAGAAGATAATCTCCTTTTGGTACAGAACTTGGATGAACTATTACTCCTTTTCCTTTTATAATCTCAAACTCAACTATTCTTCGAGTTATATCTACTCCTCTAAGTTTTATTACTTCTAAAGCTCTTTTTCTTAGACCGCTTTTGTAGAAGACATTATATAGCGAAATAATTCCATCAGATAGGAAAGATACTGCTTCGCCTTTTTCGATAAAAGTATTTCCAACATGAGTTGGATTAGCTGTTTCTCTTATTAGAAAAGAAGTAATTTTATGACCTTCAAGATATCTGAATAATTGTTCCATATATACTCTGAATCTGTTCTCTTCTCCTGAGAAAGCAGAGCCGATACTTGTTAAAGAGTCTATTAGAATAACTTCTGGTTCAAAATCTTCTGGTATTAAAACTGGCTGAACTTCTATTAACAATTCTTTTTTTGCTTCACTGAGAAGGGCTTCTACACTTCTAGCTATATCTAGAGCATTAAATCTTTTTACATATAATAATCCTTTTTTTATGTATTCTTCTGGATTTGCTCCAAAATTTCTCATATGACCTAATAGTCTGCTTTCTGGTTCTTCAAAACTCATGTATAAAACTTTTCTTCCATTTTCGCACATGCTCTTTGCAATTGAGAGAAGCATGAGAGTTTTTCCACTTCCTGGTCCGCCTTCTACAAGAACAGAACAACCAGCAGGCACTCCTTCTCCTAGCAATTCATCAAAACCAGGAACACCTGTCTTTAGAAATAGGGGGTGCTCTTTTGCTACAGCTTTTACAGGACTCTTTTTCTTAATAAAAAAATGAATTTTTTTCTTTATTGGACTTTCTTTTTTCATCTTGCCTCTTTTTATAATCTAGTTAGTTAATTTAAGTTTAAAAAGGTTTTCATGCCTTTTTAGTTGTCTGATGTTTTTTATCAATTATGTTTTCTATTATCTTTGAATGTTTTTCAAATTTTCTAATTCTAAGCTTGCTTTTTAATGCAAGATATACCCAAGCAATTAAAAGAATTAAAAAGATAAAGAAAAGACCTAATTCAAGATTTGTTAAAGAAAAAGAATTGCCAATATTCTCTCTAATAACATTTCCTGTTACATCTGCTCTTAAAAAAAAGATAAGAGCCAGAGGCAATAAAAGCGCTAGAACATGAAGGGCTATTTTTTTCTTTTTTCCTTTCATAAATTTCTCAAAGTCTCTTTGTTGTTGAACAGTCATGGATTTATAGTATTCTGTATCATTATATTTAACAGACTTATTAAATGAAGCAGAAATTCCTTGTTCTAATCTTATTATTCTTTCTGCGAAATCATTTGATAAAAAGCAACGCTTTTCTTCTTTTGACATTTTTTCTAGGGGTTTCATATATTATTAAAAAAACTAAAGTATTTAATCTTATTTGAGGCTTTTATTGGTCTCTATCTTAGCTATTTCCTCCTGTAAAAGTGGTATTTGTCTATCTATATCTCTTATTATTTCTGCAAACTTTTTCGTCCGGATATTATACTCTCCTTCTGGAATCTTGCCATACTGAAAATAATCTTTCTGTAATTTCATAATAAGCTCTCTTACTGTTTTTTTCCTCATCCTAAGAGAGTCTATATTATTTCTTATCCTCCACTTTCTTATAGAAGTTTTATATATTAGAAGAAAGAAAACCAAGAGAAAGATAAAACCGCCTATCACCCAATAATTTTCTATCTGAAGAATGGGATTTTTTGCTTTTAGAAGAGAGCCTATTCCACCTATTGTGTTTGAATAGAATACATTAACTCCTGTATTTGAAGATTTTATTTCAGAGATCTTATCATAAGCAGAATTTACAAGTGGCTCTACTTTCTCGTACCTTTCTGATAGTATCTCACTTTGAATTTCAGAAACCATATTGTTTAACTCATCTATCTCTGGACCAATCATATTTGCATCAATGTTATCATTGTAGACTTTTAAAAGTACAGAAAAATCTTCTCTTGCTCTTAAAGCTAGAACTTGGAGAGCTTCTATCTCAGAGCATAGTGGAATAACTCGAGAAAAATCAGTGGTTCTCTTCTGCTCTTTAAGAATTGATTGAGAATCAAATAGCAGTCTTGCTTGCTTTAGAGTATCATTTAATCTTTGAATATTAAATCCTTCCTGAATCATCTCTTGAATAATAATCTCAGAATTATTAATGCATAAAGATGCTTGGTCTTCAATAGAGATATTTGATAACTCTGTACTTGAAGAGTCGCTTGCCGCTAGTTGATTAATATTTAATAAAATAAAAAGAGTAATAACTAAACTAAAAATTATAAGGAGTTTTAATTTGTTTTTCATCTTGCCTCTTTTATATATTCTCTAAGTATCAGAGATTTTAAAGCTTTTCCTCAGCCGCATACTTCTCTTTATTGCCTCTTTTGCATCAAGGA
>CAYHEY010000108.1:0-2848 GCA_964355735.1 Candidatus Woesearchaeota archaeon | reverse complement strand
ACACAAAGATAGATTACAAACATTAAGAGATCTATTTAATATATTTGCTCTAGTGCCTAAAGGAGATAAACTTGCTAGAGAATTCTTATCAGGAAAAGATCAATCTTTTTTTAGTTTAAGCACAGCAACAAGAAGACATCTTTATGATTCTGTTCTTTATGGAGTAGAATAATCTATTCATTATAATCTGTATTATCCTTTATATTAGCCCAATAAAATCCCGCTTTTCTAAGCACACATGCAAGACAAAACCCACAATGCTTATTGCCTATGGGAGAATAACAGCTAAGTGTTTCTTTAAAATTAATGCCCAGTTTAGTTCCTAGAGCGATAATTTCTTCCTTATCTTTTTCTATAAAGGGTGCATAAATCTTAAATCCCTTTGTGCTTACCTTGCTTATTTTATTCATACTTTCAACAAATTCTTTTGTTGTATCAGGATAGCTCTCTTTTCCCTCGCACTTGAACCCCACAAAAAGGTCATATCTCTCTTTATTATCTATATAGAGAGATTCTGCAAGACTAAAAGCATAACTTAAGAAAATTAAATTTCTACAAGGTACATAGAATTTTTCATTCTCTTTACTCGTATTTTTTAAGTCCTTATTTGACAATTTTCTAATTTTGCCTTTTTTATTTATTAAAGAATGAGATATTTTTCCTAATTCCGATAAGTCTAACTCGATAAACTCTGCCCCAATATTCTTAGCACATCTTTTAGAACTATTTCTTTCCTGTTTCAGAGCTCTTTGACCATAATTAAAGAATAAAATCTTTAATCTCTCATATTTTAGTCCTTTTTTAATATAGTGTGCTGTTACAACACTATCTAATCCTCCAGAGCACAAAACTATCGCATTTTTCATCATATGTCAGATTCAATAAAGTTTATAAGTTTGTCTTATCAATAGGATTTATGAAAAAGAAAGCAGGAGAATTGAAGAAAGGAGATAAAATAAATATAGGCGGAGAAATCTTAGTTATAGATTCCATAGAAGTTTCAGATATCAGCAAACAGGGTACAAAGAAATGCAGAATAATTGCTCTGAGAGAGAATCAAGAGAACATAGCCATAATCAGGCCCTTAGATTATCCTTTTAATACTATTTAATATGATAGATATCATAATTACCTCTTATAATGAACCAAAAGCAACACTAAGAGCAGTCAATGCTTTTCTAAGTCAAAATATAGAACAAAGATATAGAGTAACAGTAGTAGATCCTTTTCAGGAAGTAGGAGACTTTTTAATTAAGCATATAAAAAGTAAAAATTTTGTATTTTATTTAGATTCAGGAGAAGGCAAGAGCTATGCTCTAAACCTTCTGTTTCAAGAATACGCCTCCAAAAACAAAGACGATATTTTCATACTGACGGATGGAGATGTTTTTGTATCTAAAAATACTATTTCTTCAATACTCGAAGCATTCAAAGATAAAAAAGTTGGTTGTGTAACAGGAAAGCCAGTATCTCTTGATTCTAGGCATAACAAATTTGGTTATTGGTCTCATCTTTTATTTTCTGGCATAGATAAGGTTAGATCAAGACTTTCAAAAGAAGAAAATTTTTTTGAATGCTCTGGTTATCTTTTTGCCATAAGAAAAAATGTCTTATTTGATTTTCCCATTGAAGCCTCGGAAGACAGCATAATCCCATATCTCTTCTGGAAAAAAGGCTATAATGTTAAATATGTGCCAGAAGCAGAAGTCTATGTAAAAAATCCAGCTAACTGGAAAGATTGGGTTAACCAAAAGATCAGAAACATAAAGGGTCATGAAAATTTATCCAAGATTGCGCCAGCTATGGCTAGAACAAAATCTTTCTTAAATGAATTTAAAGAAGGTTTTCTCTTTTCTCTCTTTTATCCAAGAAGCATAAAGGAGTTTTTTTGGACTATAAATCTTTATTTTGCGAGATTATATCTTTATTTAAGAGCATTTAAAGAGTTAAGAGAAAATAAGAGCTATAAAGATGGTTGGAGAGAAGTAGAAACAAAGTCAACTAGAACCTTGGATTAATCTTTTTGTTTAAATTTATCCAGTTCTTTCTTTAATTCGTCCATAGACTTTACTATTTTTGTAGAAGCAATTACTATAGCACTTAAATATTCTAGAGCCTCTTCAACAGGCTCGTCGGTTTTTATGCCTATTATTGGAATTCCTTTAGCATAAGCATAGCCCAATTCCCAAGCAGTTCCTGCTCCGACATGCAAACCATCTAGAAGAGCAACAACAAGTTTACAATCTTTAAAGCCCCCGATTATGTCTCCATTAAAAATTCTCTGAACATCTTTTATTCTCTTTGCAAGCCCAACATCTCTATGCGGAAGAAAAGTATCAAAACCCCTTGATTTGCATATAAAATCAATTTTTTCCAGGAAATCTCTTTCTATCTCTGTTCTTAATTTTCCTGCTAAATATATTTTTATTCTTTTATTCTTATTCATAAAGCTTTTATAGCATCCTTAGTTATAAATCTTATTATGTCTAAGAAAATATTAGTAATAAAATTAGGTGCAAAAGGAGATGTAGTTAGAACCCTACCAATTATAGAAGCCATTAAAGAAAAACACACGGATATAGACCTGCATTGGATTACAAAAGAGAATATTTCAGATTTATTTCACAACAACCCTCATATAAAGAAAATTCTGACTCCAGATTATAAACCACAAGATAAAGAGGCGTTCGATATCTTATATAATTTTGATATAGAGAAAGAAGCAACAAATTTGGCAAAAAATATTCCTGCAGCCATAAAATTAGGTTTTTATTCAGAAGATAATTTTCCAATAGCTTACAATATCGGCTCTGAGTATTACCTAAATACTTTATTTGATGATGAACTT
>CAYHEY010000107.1:0-2922 GCA_964355735.1 Candidatus Woesearchaeota archaeon | reverse complement strand
TTTTAGGCATTGTTCATGTTGTTATTGGTTACCTCGATATAAATCTGAATCTGCTCTAAAATATAGATTTGGTTGGAAAAAATCAGAGAAGATTCATTATTACAGCGAACTTTTAGGCATGAAAGACACAATTAGCGAAGAAGATTTACTTTTAGATGTTACAAAAACAGAGATAGAAAAGAGATTGAATAAGGCAGAAAAAGACAGAGATATATTGCAGGAAAGATTAAACGAAATGGAAGGTCAGCTAAAAGAATTTCTTTCATTTATGAAATTTGCTAAAGAAAAGGCAAATTTGATAAGGGAGTTAGAATGCCGATAGAAAACATAGAAGAAAAACTAAAGAAACAAGAAGAGGAAATAAAGAAGTTGAAAAAAAGAGCAAAACGCCAAAAATGGATAAATCTATTTTTGATATGGTCTAAATAGAATCAATTATCTCTATTCTAACTTCCACCAGGTCTCCGGGTTGAATTTGGTTTTGTAATAGTGAAGGTATAATTATTACTGCTTGCTTTCCGTGCTTAGCGATTTTCTTGGTGATTGTGAAGGATTTAGTATTCATTTTAAGATAAATGCGTAAATAGGATTTTCTTGGTCAGAGTAACAAGTAGAATAAGCAATCATATTTCCACCAGCTACAAATCCTCCACCCGCCCAAGAGAGATAGTTTGCTAAGTGCTGTTTAGGTGTAAAAATTCCGTCCTTTAAAACCCATGCAGTTAACTCTCCAGAATCTCTATCTCCTTTTGAGTTCCTATAAGTTCTATAAGCCCCTAAAAAGTTATTTCCAAGATCAAGATTTATAGAGTCTATTCCTTCTGCAAGCGTTTGCTCTTCTCCAAGAACAGATCCACTAATTGCTCGAGCTACTAGGTCTTGTTTATCTTTTTTTGTGATACAGTATGCTACAAAAGAGTTTCCCACTCTTATATCCTCTACTTCTCTTGTACCTCTTTCTAATACAAGAGGGATTTCTGGACCCATCATTTCACCATTCCAAACTCTTACCAAACTTGCTTCTAAATACTCTCCACGGAGAGGACACTCTGCAGACCTTACAAATGAAGTGCGAGAATAGGAATAAATACTATTTTGAATGGTGGGAAAATTGCCTTGGTGCGGAATTTCTACAAACTTTTCCTTCTCTAAAACCCAAGCCCTCAGATCTTCGTCTCTGTTATTATCGTAATGCTCTGGATTAGTAACCAATATATTTCCTATCAAATCAAAAGCATTTTCTGATCTTCCTTCTGGAAGTCTGATTGCAGACCCAAAAGTTTTACCATCCCAAAATTTAGCTACTGGTTTTTCATCGCCCCTATGTACTTGTCCAGTCGAATTAAAAAGAATTAAATTATTTCCAATAGAACCTATTCTTCCATCGTCTGCTACTTTAATTGGACCGATGAAATATTCGTTTTCGTCTTGATTTGTCATTTTTTGTTATATCTCCTTATTTTTCTTTTTAGAGAGCTCCTTATCTTAGGAGGTAAATTATATAAAATAACTTCTAAATCTCGCTTACTTCTTGTAGGAAAAAGATGAACTTGCTCATCTTTCTCATTGTTAAAGTCATAGAATTCTCTTAGATATCTAGTTATGGAATTCGTAACTATTTTTACTTCCTTACTTTGTGGAAGATAATAATAAGACTTTGTAGTACTTACATTTCGGGGTATTCCACCATCACATCTCTCACCATCTACACTATAATGTATGCCCCCAGCACTACCTCTATGTCTAGTTATACCTAAAAGTATTTGTTCCGAACTTAATCTTCTGTTTGTCATTTTTTCTCCTAATATTCTCAGAATTCGTTCTGAGGCACGAACACCTCACAAATGTATCTTCTCTACATAACTATATAAATATTTGCTGTTGAAAATAATCAACAATAGAAAGGCTTATATATCCCTCGGATTTATTTAACTTATGGAAGAAGAACTGAAACTTTTAGGATTAAATGATACAGACATAAAGGTATATCTAGCCCTGCTTGAATTGGGAAATTCTATTGCTTCTAAAATTGCTGAAAAATCTAAAATTCCTAGAGCATCTATTTATGATGTTCTAAATAGACTTATTAAAGAAGGACTTGTAAGCTATACTGCGAAAGGAGCTAATAAATATTTTAGTGCATCAGACCCGAAAGCAATTATAGAGGGTTTAGAATACAAAAAAAGTAAAATAAAAGAGATTCTTCCAAGACTGGAAGAAATAAAGACTAAAGAAACTGAAGAAAAAATAAAAACCGAAATTTATGAAGGTGTTAAGGGAATTCAAACTTTATTTAACCTAATGCTCAAACAAAAGGAAATTTTTGCTTTAGGTGGTTCTGGCAAAACAACACAAGTTATGCCTTATTTTATGCCCAATTGGAACAGACAAAGAAAAGCTAAAGGAATTCTCGTAAAAATGATTTATCAAGATACAGAAGAGAACAGAAAAAGAGTAAAGCAAACAGAAAAAGAATTACAGCCAGTTAAATATAAATTTCTTCATACAGATTATTTATCTCCAATTCTTACTTTAATCTTCGGAGATAAAATTATGTTTGGATTATTTCAAAAAGAATCTTCTGCAACATTAATAACAAATAAAGATTTAGCCGAAACTTATAAGCAGTATTTTGATAGTCTCTGGAAACTCGCTAAGAAATAGTCTCCGAGTCTTTATATAGAAAAACTAAAAAAGGTAAAGGCATCCCTTCTTTTTTCTTTAAGTCCTTAATAGCTTTCTCTAATTCTTCGTGAGTTCTATAATAAGCCATACTATACGAAAATCTAGATCTCTTCTCCTTTAGCTGATAAAACTCATTCAATACCTCTTTTTTTAGTTTTATGAGGTTCCATGCTTGATTTGCTTCACTATAGATTATTTTGCCTTCAACATTTATGCAATCTCTTGGAAGAAGAGGTT
>CAYHEY010000106.1:0-2951 GCA_964355735.1 Candidatus Woesearchaeota archaeon | reverse complement strand
ATTTATAAAATTATTATAATCTTTGAGCAGTTTATTTAATTCTTCTTCTAATTTTTTTGTTTTTGTTATTTTGAAATGGGGGTTCCCTTTAATAAAAACTTCTGTTTTTCTTATATGGCCTGCGATTTCAGGAATATGAGCCATAGCCAATGCATGATAGTTAAGTATCGTTGGAATTGTAAGAGGTCTTTTATTTTGGCTGTCTTGAATCATCTGAAAAATAGCTTTTTGATAGTTTTTAATCTCATCAACATCATTAATCCTGAGATTAGAAGGAATTATTTTATCTTTTAATATTCTTCTTGTCTGAGATAAGGTTATAGGATTTCCTTCTAAAGAAAGACTATGGTGGATAAAGTAGACTTCCAATTCATCTGTTATCTGCTTATATTTCTGCTCTTTTCCCTTTCTTAATTTTCTAAATAAAACTAATTCCCTGTTTATTTCTTCTAAATAATCAGCACTATCTTCCGTTATAACCTCGTGTTTATACCCAAAATAAACCAAGAGATTGTTAAGCAAGATACTATAGAATACTTTGGCTCTTAAAGGCTTTTCAGATATTATTAAAATTAAATTGTTTTCATTTAAAATGTCTATATATTTTTTTAGAACTTTTGGGCTTAAATTTGTATCTTTAGAAGTTATTTCTCTCTGCTTTAAAGCCAGACTTACAAAGCGCATAAGATTTGGGTCTATAAGAGAATTGTAATTCAAATCGTTGCTTAAACAATGATAAATTATATCATAGAGAATTTTTGTTTTGTCTGTTTTCTTAATTTGAAAGCCATATGGAGTTTTGACTATAAGATTTTCAGCTAATAGTTCATTAGTGAGTCGAAGAATGTTATCATACTCAATTTCCTTTCTGTTTAGAATTTTTAATACTTCTATGGGCTTTATTGGATGTTGATATTTGTATACTGCTTCGAAGATATTATACTTTGTAACCATAATTATTATCTCTTTTAGAACTATATAAATCTTTCTATTTGGCGTTATTTATCGGTTTTTTACCGATAAATTGGGCTATTTAGCACCATTTTTAGTGTTTTTTCGAATCCGGCCCCGGGTTTCGAACCCGATTAATAACGAACGCCCGGACCAGGAGTCGAACCTGGCGGCCCCTTGCGGGGCTCGGATTAGCAAGAGGAGCGTCAAAAGTGACACAGTGCTTTAAGTTCTTTACGTCCACACTAATAGGATAATTATAAAAGAAGTAGACACAAATAACTCCCTTCTTACGGCTACATCTACAAAACATTTATAAATGATGTAGACGTAATATTATTATGGTATATACTGAAATAAAGGAGATTAATGGGAAAAAGTATTATTATCGGGTTAAATCTATAAGAAACAAAGATAAAATAAGCAAAGAAAGATTTTATCTAGGTGTGAATTTAGAAAAAGATAATCTTAAGGCGTATGAGCAAAAAGCTGATGAAAAGCTCTTGTCACTTAATTACTTATTGACTGAAGAAGAAATAAAAAAATTAGATAGAATAAAAAAGGATTATAAGAAAGAGCCCAAAGAAACTTTTGAAAACAGATATGAGACCTTTTGTTCTTTATTTACTTATGACTCTGCAGCAATAGAAGGAAATACTATCTCTTTGCAAGAAACTGCTAGTCTTTTATTCGAAAATCGTGCACCTTCTTCAAAATCTCTAAGAGAAATAAATGAAATATTGAATCATAAGAAAGCATTTGATTACATATTAGACTATAAGGAAGATATAACTAAAGAACTGATATTGAAGTTACATGAATTTGTGGTTAAAGATACTTTAAAACCTCATCTTGCTAGTCAAACAGGCATTTATAGAACACTTCAAGTTTATATTAAAGGAACGAGCTGGATGCCTCCAAAGTCCGAAGAAGTTTCTGGAGAAGTTAGCAATTTGTTAAATTGGTATTCCAGGAATAAGAAAAACTTGCACCCCCTAGTATTGGCATCTTATTTTCATGTTGCATTTGAAACTATTCACCCTTTTGTTGATGGAAACGGCAGAACCGGAAGATTATTGATGAATTTCATACTTCATAAAAATGGATTTCCAATGATAAACATTCCTAACGCAAAAAAGACAAGATATTACGATTGTTTGCAAGAAGCGCAGGTTAAGGGCAATCTTGAGCAATTTGTAAAATTCTTATTCGAGCTTCTTCAAGAGCAAAATTTAAGGTTCTAGATTTCCAGAATTTTAAGGTATGCAGGGGACTAAGTAATAACTGTGTCAAAGTTGAAACAGTGCGTAGAAGTTAGGCCGTGCTTGAAAATCCGACGCATTTTAGGATTTGCTCGGCATCCATTATCATAGAAGTTGTTGTTGGTCCAGGTCCTGCTCCGGGTCCGCTAACAACATAAGTTCCATCTCTGCCAAAATCTCCCTCTGAAATTAATAATGCATTATCTACTCCACTAGGAATTAATTTTCTAAAAAGAGGATTATCTTTTATATGTTTAAAACCTGCAGAAATATGCCATTTGCCTGCTTGATGTTTAAATCCCCAGATTACATCTTCCTCTCCATTTTCAGCCTTTGTAATAGAGACTATGTATCTCCTATCTTGCGCTTCTCTTTCTAAAGTTCTTAACTCAGAATCTTTAATGTGGTGTGTTTTTATGTCTTTAGCAGTGATTCTTTCTTCAGAAGGATTAAACAAATTAAACAAAATAGCAGTTTTCATAGGTACATCGCCTATTGCTTCCTGATTAATAACCTCTAGTGGATTTATTGCTTTTGGTTCAGCATAACCTAATTTTTTTGTCTCTTCAACTACTTCTCCTAGACTTCTGCCCCTAGATAATCCATCAAAAATATAATTTAATGTGCCGTTGACCACTGCATGCAATTCTCGGATTTGTGGTCCCTTTCTTTCTTGTAAATATTTTAGCAATCTTGAGCCTCCTCCACCAGTGGCACTATAACCGATTCTTCCTGTTT
>CAYHEY010000105.1:0-2971 GCA_964355735.1 Candidatus Woesearchaeota archaeon | reverse complement strand
TGCTTAAATTCAGTACACCCTCTGTACTCTGCATTATTTCTCTTGCTCCCATCGGCGTCTTTGATTTATCTAGAAACTCGATTATTTTTTTGTCTTCATTGCTTAAAGGAATAGATGAAACTCCTGATCTAAAATTGCTGAAAATCCTTACAGCCAAATCATAATCTTCCCATGTTGCTTCTATTTCACCTTCATTCTCGGTACTGCCCCTATTGAAAATACTCACCGCCCTTATAATATCCAAAAATCTCTGGAATACTCTTCTCATTCTAGTTTTATTTGCTGGAAATAAGTCCCCTATTTTTTTCTTCATAGTGTAAGATATATTGACTACCTTAGGCTTTAAGCTTCTAATAAAATCTAAAATTGCAGAATCGTACTCTTCTTCCTCTAGAATAAAAGTTCTTTTTGTTTGCTCTTCACTTTCATCTAATCTCACAACCGAGAATCTGTTTAAAATCTCTGGAGTGGGTCTTGTTGTTGCCGTTGTGCAGATAACTACGGGCTTCCCCTGAACCTCAATCACTTCAGCCTTTTGGTCTTTTGTAATTGCAGATCTTGATATTCCTGCAGTAAAAACCTTCATCACCTCATTATTTAATATTCTGTCTGTAATCTCTTCAAGATAAAGTATTTTTCCGTCATATGTCCATAAAGGTTCTTTTTTCTTATCATGTAAATATGTTAAAGCAGTTTCGCTTATCCTTCCAAACGCCTCTATATCTTCTGGAGGAAACATCTGTAGAACACTCTCAACAACATGGTCTTTTCCAGCACTAGAAACAGAATGAATTAGCAGATTAAAGGAATATGGTTTTTTGTTTTTGACTAGCCTACCTAAGCATAAAAGAAAAATTATCTCTCTTGCTCCTATATCTCCAGCATGTTTTTTTCCTATTTCATCTATGATGATATCCCAAAATTTACCTTTTTCCCTGAGTTCTTTAATTTGTTCTTTTTCCATCTTGAATGATTACTCCATGACCAGCTACAATTTTAATTAAGCCCAAATCCTGAAATATACGAAGAAGTTCCCATGCCTGAGATTTTGGTATTTGATAGCTTCTGCAAATTTTTTCGAAAACTATAGGAAATCTAATTACAGCCCCCCTTATCTTTTGACACTCTTTCAGCCTAAGAAAAGCCAGACCATAGAGTCCAGAATACAAGCAATCTTTATTAGCTGTTATTTGTTTGTTTTTCATGTATAGGGGGGAGCTTTTCAGCTTCCTCTTTCTCCTTTTCTATTATGAGTATTTTTTCTATCCATTCAGGATACGTTGTCTCTTTTTTTTGCATTTTTCTCTTTCTCCTTTAAATTTCTCCAGATAATAGAATTGTAAGACTCATCACCAATACGCAAATCCATTAAAAGCTCGTCGGTATCTTTCTTGATTACAATCTGTTTGGTCATACAGAAATAAATTGCACTAAATATAAAAAGCAACATGTCATACTTTTTTCTATGGCTGAAACAAAGAGGTGGCAAAAGATTACTCCCGCTAATCCAGATGATAAAGATTTGGGACAACTGAGAAAGATTGATTATGAGGGGAGAATGGTTGTTCCTAATGGAAGAAGTCTTGCGGGAAAAACTTATGAACAAATCGCTTTGCCTAATGGAGCCTTTATAGGTCTTTTATCTGGTGGAGCCTTTGCAGATCCAAAAGTATATGGTGACCAAAGAGAATTAGTAGCCTCTCTAATAATGGCTATGGAAGAAAAGAAGGAAGAAAGCAACAAAGAAAAAGCTAAATGGATAACTTCTTCCGAATCAAATCAAGAACCTCTGGATCATTAACTAATTTATTCATTAATTCGTCTGCCTGATTTCTTTTCAAATCATTCTCTATAATCTTATTAGCTTCTTCTTGATCCAACACAAACCCACATATTTTACAAAATCTATTTGTGACTTCATTCATGGTTTTACATCTAAGACAATGCTTTGGTTGTAATTTTTGTTCTTTCCTTTCTTCATCTACTTTGATTCCATTTAATTTTAGAACTGCTTTATCCGTATCTCTGCCATTCATATGAACATAGATTCCAGCCATTTTAGAAGCCTGAACCCATCCAAGATAATCTTTCATCTGAGCTTCTGTTAAATATCCTGCGAGGTAGGTTGCTCTACTATGTCTTAGAAGATGAGGGTGAACTCTTTTATTTATTCCAGCTCTCCGAGAAGAATTCTTTAATATTGAAGCAATTCTCGTATAAGTTACTGGTTTTCCTTTAAGATTAATCCACAGATAGTTTTCTCGATTGTTGTTATATGGATGATTATTGATCCATTCATGAAGATAAGGACTAGAATTAACCAATCTAACAATCCTAGCCCCAGTTTTTCCAGTCACGCTTATCTTTCCACCATATTCATCAAAAAATACATCCTTAATCTTTAAATTTGCAATCTCTCCAATCCTACAACCACTTTCAGCAAGAGTAGCGAATAAGGCTTTATCTCTTTGGCTTTGACAGGCACGGATTAACTTTTCTATTTCTTCTTCAGTTAAAAGTTCATCTGGCAGTTTTTTATGATTGTTTTTTAGAGTTGCTTTAAGCCATTTAATCTTTTCAGGATATTCTTCTCCATTTCCTTCAAACCATTTATAGAATTTCTTCATCATGATCTTGAAAGTTTGTTTGCTATTAGGACTCCATTCTTTCTTTTCTATTACAGCCATGACTTTTTGAAGGTCTTCTTTATTTGCTTCAGAAAAAGACTTATCCATCATTTTCGCTAAACGGAATAAATCATAGAGGTATCTTTCAATTTTGCAAACACTTAATCCTTCAGAGAAACAGCTATCATGAAATCTTATAATGATCTTCCTATTTTCATCTAGAATTTCATTAGATTTTTGAATATTCTCTAATGTTCTTTCCAATCTCTTTTTGTAGTTGTGTATGTCCAGCATATGAAACGTTCCCATCGTTTGCTATTAAACCACGATGTAAGTACGTTCTC
>CAYHEY010000104.1:0-3198 GCA_964355735.1 Candidatus Woesearchaeota archaeon | reverse complement strand
GAATTAATGTTAGAAGATATAAAGAAAAAATTAAATACTAAATAAATTTGCTACAGGAGGTTAAAATGGTTAAAGAATTGCCAAAATTCAAGGGTTATACGGTAGATGAAAGGCTTAAACAATTCAGAAAAGTAGATAAAGATAAGCCAAGTATAGACTTTGTTGATTTTGATTCTGAAGAGGGTCAAGAGCTCTTGGAAGAATACGAAGAAAACAAAGAATAATTAATAATGTCCGCTTTTGTTTTTTCTTTTTTGGATCTGTCACGCATAAGTTGTCGGATGATTTTATAAACTCCCTCAGCCTTAGAAAATCAGTATATTCCAAAGAGATCATAATATACAACAAAACACAAACAACATCTCACTCGGATAACAAAAACATATTTTGTTTGGTCCGGGCGTAGCAGGGTTTTGTGATTTCGCAGGGAGTTGAAAAAACACACCCAGACAAATCACACGAACCTATCCTGTTTGTAGTGGGCGTAGTAGGGTTTTGTGATTTTGAAGGGAGTTGAAAAGACCCGCCCCATAAAATCACAAGAACCTATTTTGTTTGGCGTGGGCGTTCGTATGAAGAACCTAAGGTTCTTCCTAACAAGTCACCATCTCCTAAGAGAGCAATGCACATGCCAGGAACTGGCGTGGGCGTATTATCATCCTGTGATTTTCCAGGATTTGCTATTTCGAGTTCTTGAATGTATTTGCATAAGCTTTTTGTTGATTTTTATTTGAATAAATTTGGAATAGGTTTTTTGGCTGGTGCTTGTGTTTATAGCATAATAAATCTGCTTATGAATTTTAATCATGTTCTTCAAAGCAAGGTTTTAAATTACAATTATATAATAACAATAGTTGCTATTTTCGGCTTAATTTTGAATATAATTTTATTAAAAAGAAAGGCTTAAATAGTTCTTGGGCTTTATGTAAATAGCAAAAAGAGAGGGGAAAATGAAAAGAAGCTTACTTCTATCTTTGATTTTTAGCGCATTTATTCTTAATTCTGTAAGACCTGTGAGGGCAGAAGATGAATTGAGTATAAATAATGATAGTGGAATTTCTGGAGATGGAATTGGTGCAAAATTTGTATATAATACTCATAAAGTTGGTGGCTTGGAAGGATTAGATACTAATGATCAAACAAGGACCTCTAATACAAATCAACAATGGTTTAGTATATATTCTATCTGTAATGGAGAAGAATTAAGACGAGATGTAAGGCCTGAGAGAAGTGAAAGTGTTTTTACAAACTACCTTGCTTTTGTAAATAATAGTGGTTCTGCTACTACTTGCTCAAATAGACTTTCTTTTTCTGAAAATGGTTGGGACTCAAAGAGGGTATGGACAATAAGAGTAAGAAGTATTGGTCATGGTTTTTCTCCTTCAAGAGAAGCTTATTCTTTTGTAACAAATGTAAGTAATAAAGTTGGCTCAAAAGGAAATGTTTTAGTAGATTTGCCCGGTTTATTCTCGGCCCCTATAGGGACAACAGAGTATGCTCGTGTTGAGGTCTCTTGTAGATATCTTACTCGACCTATGTTTACAGATATTAAATCTCTTTCTTCTTCAAATTCCAGTTTAGATATTCTGGCCCAACCTGGTTCTTTTCTTTCTTTAGACTGTTCTCGAGATCCTTGCGCTAGTGATAAAAGAACAAATAATCTTGGATTTGTAAAACTCGAGGATTCTTGGTTTAATCTTCCTGAAGCAAAAGCAACTTATAATTTTCCTTTAACAACTAATTCTGCTTCAATTCGTGCAAGAGCGAGTCAGTAATTTGCTTTCTTTAGATTATTAGAGCCGATAATGTAAATTTAAATATTACCATTAAATAAACATATTATGGACATGATGGAATATGCTGATTGGGCAAGAGGATTCTGGTTTGGAGTTAAAGATACTCGAGAAGGAAGAGAATTTAGTGGTTGTAGTGGTGCACAGGGCGAAGGGTATTGTGCAGGATATAATCGGGATGCTGTTTTAGAGATGAGAAGAGCAGAAGCTGAAAAACGTGCTGAGGAAAAAAGACAAGAGCAAGATTTTTTTCGCAGAATTAATAATCCTTCACTTGGTGAGGATTAAGATTTATAGACCCTTTTCATCTTATCAAAAAAAGCTTTAAATTTTCCGAGTTTGATTGCTTTTTTTGAATCTTCGAGAAGTTTCATCATAAAATAAATATTGTGAAAAGTTGCAAGATGTTTTCCTATGCCTGTGTTTTCGTCTATTAATAGCTGGTATCTTACATAAGCTCGAGTGTAATTCTTGCAGACCTTGCAATCACAGTTTTCATCAAGAGGTTTTTTATCTAATTTATACTGGCTATTGAGAATTTTTAATTTTCCTTTACTTGTGAGGATTGTTCCTCTTCTTGCTATCTCCGCAGGATATTTGCTGTCTAGAAAGTCTACTCCTCTTGAGATTGCATCTAAAACTTGGATTGGTTCTCCTGCACCCATAAGATAGCACGGCTTAGTTTCACTAATAATTGTTTTATGGAGATCGATTATCTTTTGTTCTATTGGCTCTGGTTTGTTTAGAGCAATACCGCCTATAGCATAACCTGCGAAATCTAGCTCTTTTAGTTGCTCGCAGGATTTTTTTCTTAGATCCATATGCAATCCGCCCTGGCTTATTGCAAATAAAAGTTGTTTTTGACTATCTTTAAGTTTAGATTGGATTCTTGTATGCTCTTTTTTGCATCGTTCTGCCCATTTTGAAGTAAGATTTACTGCTTTTTCTATTTCTTGTTTTGAATCGGAAAATAATGGCATCCGATCTAAGCACATAGCAATATCTGAGCCCAAATCAAGTTGGATTTGCATATCTTTTTCAGGTGTAAGAAATATTCTCTCGCCTGAAAAAGGATTTTTGAAAAAAACTCCTTGATCATTAGATTTGAGATAGGTAGAAGGAGAGTACATTTGATAGCCTCCAGAATCAGTAGCATTAATTCCTGAAAAATTCATGAATTTTTTTATGCCTCCTAGCTCTTTTATTATTGCCTCTCCTGGTTTGAGATGAAGTATGAAGGTATTGCTTATTACTGCTTTTACTTTTGCTTCTTTAAGATCTTCTGAGGACATATATTTAACACTGGCTTTTGTTGCAACAGGCATGAAAAAAGGGGTTTCTATTGTACCTGACTTTGTTTTGAGTAAACCGACTCGAGCTTTTGTCTTTTTATCTTGATATTTGA
>CAYHEY010000103.1:0-3224 GCA_964355735.1 Candidatus Woesearchaeota archaeon | reverse complement strand
TTAGATACCTAAACTATATAAATCTTTCGGTATCTAAAATGTAACTTTGAAGTAGATAAAATTAGACACCTAAAAGTTTATAAAGGATAGATACCTAAAACCCTTATGAAACTACAATCTCAAATAAGTAGAGAGTATAAAGGAGAGAAATACGAGAAATTTTGGATTGTAATACCTTCTAAACTGCTTGAAGAACTTAATTGGAAAACAGGACAAGAATTAGAAGGAGAAATAAAAGATTCTAATTTAGTTATAAAAAAGAGAAAGAACTAATTTTTTTTGAGTAGAAAACTCCCTCTAACTTAACAATACACTTTTATATTAAGTATCTCTGATACTTATAAAACAAATTGATTTTTGTGAATAAATCCATAAATATATGAATAAAAACCTGATTTTCGCTTCGCATCATCCAAGAGCTATAAACTAATTAAATAGCTTGATATGCTTACATTGCTTGTTCTTGAGAGTTGAAATTAATAAATAAAATTCCAAGCCTTTTATTAAGTTATGATTAGCGAAGGAAGTTGGAGTAGGAAGTATCAATTTTCTTAAGCAGTTAAGACTCATCGGAGATGCTCTATTTTAAATAAACTCTCCAACCCAACATATTTAATTTGCACTTCGTATTATATAACCTATTATTAATATAAATTGACAAAATTCTCGAGCAAGAGGAGAGAATTGAGTAAGCGAGTTGATTGAGCAACTAATGGCGAGCCGAGCTTCAGCGAGGCGAGAATTTGCATTTAACTTACTTTACATTTTCTGCAAAAATATCCAGAATAGGGTCAAAGATTTTCATACATGAAAATCTTTATAAACGCGAATATGCTCTTCTTTCTGTAGATAAGAGAAAATGGGGAATATGAAAAAAAGAGCAGTAGATACAATTGTTGTGACTTCTTTGCTGATATTTTTAGCAATAATACTTGCAGTAATACTCCTTGTATGGTGGAATTCTTTTTTTCCAGAGCAAATATCCAAATTCGATAAGCCTATACAAGACTCTTGCTCTGAAGTCAATCTTGAAGCATCAATATCTGGAGACGATATATCAATAACAAATTTAGGAAACATACCTATAAATAAAATGGGCCTTAGATTGGATGGATTAAGAGAAGATGATTTTACACTCGAACTTGCTCCTGGTTCATCAAAAACTATAACTTCCAGTTCTTCTCTTTCAGGCAAAAAGGTAGAACTCATACCTATCTTACTAGGTCAGGGCAGAAAAAGTCTTCTTGAAAAAGATTATATGTGCCCTAAATCAAATTGGAAAGAAATTATCTAAAATGAAATCTATACAAATAGAAAAAAGAGCACAATCAGAAGTCGTAACAACAACTCTTCTCATACTTATAGGCCTTACAGCAACAGTCATACTCTCTTACTTTGTTATAAATATGATTAATGACAAATTAACAGACAAGACTTGCTTTGATTATCTTGATCAGATAAAAATTAGTCCTGCTGCAACTTATTTTAATGTCTCAAGTAAAATTCTATATTTCTCAATAGAAAGAGAATCAAAAGAATTCGAGCTAACTGGCTTAAGACTTAATTATGGAAATGATTTATCAAGAGCTTCTGTAGTAATAAAAGAAGCAGAGAAATTTGACTGGCTTGAATACTATAATAAAAGTTCTAGCTGGGAGAACACAAAAACAGGCTATGGAGTTAGACTTCCAAAACAAGGAGAATCTGTTACCTTTAGATTAAATTCTTCAAAAGTTCCTGATTCAAATGTTATTCAGATTAATATCTTAGAAATAACTCCTATAATAAATGGGCAACAGTGCAGTAAAAAGATGGATTCATTGACTGTTCGTCAAATTAATTGATAGAATCCTCTTTTTAATATGTCAATGAATAAGAAAAGTCAGGTTTGGGTTGAGACAGTAGTTTATATTTTTATAGCTATTGCTATAATTGCAGGAGTGCTTGCTGTTGCAGTTCCAAAGATAAATCAGGCTTCAGATAAAGCAGTTATCTATCAGACAATAGATTCTCTTTCTCTAATAAATGAAAAGATGCGAGATGTAATTAGAAGTTTTGAAGGAAATACTCGAGATCTCTCTCTTCAGGTTAAAAAAGGCGAATACATCATAGACCCTAATCAAAGTTCTATTTCCTACCTATTAAAGAACACCGGGTATGAGTATAGTGAGCCAGATTTTATATTTAAACAAGGAGATATAATAAGATTAACTACACAAAGAGGAGAAAAAAATTATGATATCTTATTTATTCTTAACTATAGCAATAATAATATTGTTCTTACCTATGAAGGAAAATCCGAATTAAGAACAATAAGCCCTGCTCCTGCAATATACAAGATATTGATAGAGAACAAAGGCGAAAATTCAGAAAATAAAACTCAGATAAATATACTACAAATATAACATGGAAGAAAAATCAAGAGTGCTTACTATAAATCTCTCTCCAGCAATACCAGCTCTGCCTTCCATAAAAGATAAAACAAAGATAGATGTAAGATATATTCTTATTGCACCATATGTTTCTGTTCATATTTTCTGGAATAAGAAAGAGAGCGAATTAGTTTATGAAATAGAAGAGCCAATTCTGGATGCAAGACAAAGGCAGACTTTGAAGAAAATAGAGGATGCAATGATAGAAGTCATAAATATAAACATCGTAGTAGAAAAAAGCCAGGAAGCCATGATGAAATATATTAATGAGACAGCAAAAATGATTATTACAGAACTGGGTCTAGACATAACAGAAGATGATTACATTAAGATGTTCTATTTTCTTTATAGAGATTTTGTTGGTTTAAATGAAGTAGAGCCCCTTATAAGAGACTATTTTATAGAAGATATAGAGTGCAATGGCTTTGATACACCAATATATATTGTTCATAGAGTCTATAAAAATATAAAAACAAATATAAAATTTGACACCACAGAAAGACTCTCCAGTTTTGTAGAAAAAATTGCCCAAAGATGCGGCAAATATATTTCTTATGCTTCGCCCATAATAGATGGTACTCTTCCTGACGGAAGCAGAGTAAATGCCACCTATACACCAGAGATAACAAGTAGAGGTCCAACTTTTACAATAAGAAAGTTCACAAAAGTTCCATGGACTCCTACCCAACTAATCTCTTTCAAGACACTTAGTCCTGAGATGCTAGCCTATCTCTGGCTTATTATTCAGTATAAATGTAATGTGCTCATAGCAGGAGGAACAGAGATCGGAAG
>CAYHEY010000102.1:0-3248 GCA_964355735.1 Candidatus Woesearchaeota archaeon | reverse complement strand
CCTACACGACGCTCTTCCGATCTGAAATATGCTAATTCTAGGATTTAGAATAAAGTTGAACAAACAAATATTTGTTTTTTATAATTCTATACCTAGAAATAAGATTAATATTTCGGTTTAAATCCAAAAAATTTGTTGAATATCCTTTTTTCTATAGTCTTTCCATAAAAATATGCATCAAAGATTTCATAAGGTTCGTTATCTAATAAAAAGATAAGAAAATAAGATTGTTTCTTGCCAATTTTATAGATAAAAGTATAAGTAAAACCTAATGGCTTCTTTCTTTTATAAACCAAAATTATTTTATCAAATTGTTCAAAAATTTCCTGGGCTTTCTCAAGGGAGATGCCGTGTCTGGGTTTACCCCTATCAAAATAGTGTCTGTGAACCCTGAATTCCCCAAACTTCTTAGCTTTTATTCTATCTATTAATGTCTCTTTTTCCTGTGGATTTACGAGTATATCTTCATCCATACAAACTTTAATAATCCAAAGTTTAAATATATTGGTAAAATGTTAACTTTCGCCTTTGACTTAATAGCTAAGTAAGACTTAAAAACTTGAATTTCTTGATAGAATTATGGGTCGAGAAGATGAAATTATAAAAGAGCGGCTTAGAAAGCTTGATGAAATAAGAAAATTGAAGATAGAGCCATATGCCTATAATTTTGAAGGCAAAGAGAAAATAAGCGAGCTTCATGAAAGATTTAAGAAAATCAAGAATGATGAAAGGACAAAAGAGAAAGTTCGAGTAGCAGGAAGAATAATGAGCATAAGAGATTTAGGAAACTTAGTATTTGCGACTCTTCAAGATGGCTATGGAAAAATACAAATCGTACTTCAATCTGAAAATCTAGATGAGAAAAAGATAAATTTCTTTAAGAAACTTATTGATATGGGTGATTTTATCGGCGTAGATGGCGAGATATTCAGAACAAAAAGAGGAGAGCTTTCTGTGCTTGTAAAAGAAATAGAATTGCTGACAAAAAGCATATTGCCTCTTCCAGAAAAGTGGCATGGTCTGAGTGATAAAGAAGAAAGGTATAGAAAGAGATACTTAGACTTAATAATGAACAGCGATGTTAAAGAAGTATTTCATAAGAGAGAAAAAATTTTAGAGGGTATAAGAGAATTTATGAAATCACGAGATTTTACAGAAGTAGATACACCCCTTTTACAACCTATTTATGGTGGTGCAGACGCAAAACCCTTTGTAACCAAGTTGAATGCGCTTGATATGAAACTCTATCTTTCTATTTCTCCAGAATTATATTTGAAGAAATTAATTGTCGGTGGATTTGAGAAAGTATTTACAATATCCAAGAATTTTAGAAATGAGGGGATAGATAGATTGCATAATCCCGAATTTACAATGATTGAGTTCTATGAATCTTACAGCGATTATAATAATATGATGAAACTTACAGAGTCTCTTATTGAGAATCTTGCTAAAAAAATATCTGGTAAAACAAAAATTACTTATGGCGACAAAGAGATAGAGCTAAAGGCGCCATTTAAGGTTATGACTATGAAAGATTCTGTTAGAAAATATTCTAAAAAGAATCCTGATAAAATGAAAGCAGAAGAGTTAAATGAGATTTTTGAAAACGAAGTTCAAAAAGAGCTTATACAACCCACTTTTATAATAGACTATCCTAAAGAACTCTGTCCATTGACAAAGGAGCATAGAAAAGATAACAAACTTGTAGAAAGATTTGAGTTATTTGTTAATGGTGCAGAATTAGCAAATGCTTATTCAGAGTTGAACAATCCTATTGAGCAAGAAAAGAGATTAAAAGACCAAGTTGAAACTAGGAAAAAAGCAAAAGATTATGATGCTCACTTTGAGGCAAATGTTTTGGATGAAGATTTTGTTTCAGCAATCTCGTATGGTATGCCTCCGTTGGGTGGAGTAGGAATAGGCATAGATAGATTAGTTATGCTTCTTACAAATTCTCAGTCTATAAGAGATGTGATACTTTTTCCTTTTATGAAGCCAGAAGGAAAATAAAATTATGGGGAAAAAGGATAAAACTTTAAATAGTTCGGACAATTAATTATTTTATAAAAGATGGTAAATGAACGAAAAATAAATCTTATTGTAAGAAGCAATATAAGAAAAGCCCTTAAAGGAAAAATTGCAAATGTTGCAGAAGAGATTGAAGAGGCTTTAAATGATAGGGTTCATGAAATTCTTGAAAAAGCTGTGAAAAGAGCAGAAGCTAATCAAAGAAGAACACTTCAGGCAAGAGATTTATAAAAAAATTAGAACATTTTATAGTTCAGATGAGATTAAGATTATTAGAACTTCAACCAAGTGAACTTTTTCTTGATAGAGATAGTATTAATTTTTTTCTTGCTAATAGGAGATTAATATGGAACTTAAATCCTCCAATAAGAATAGCGTATCTTCTTGGTTTGCCTTTTAAGTATGGCGTAATTGAAGGCAATAAGAGGTTATTTACATTATATCTTCTGGGTGTGAAAAGTCTAGATATAATTCCTGAGGAGATTGGCTTAGGATATGAAGATGAATATTCTTCCAGTCTTAAAGCCTATAATCATGGAATAAGAAGTCTAAGCGATCTTAGAAGAAAGATTGTTTCTAGAAGAATATATGCTTTAAATTGTGCTAATTAGATTCAATTAGGATATATTCTGAAGAATAGATTTGTTTTTAAACTAAGATTTCTGATTTTGTTTATGGCATTAAGTCTAAAAGAAAGACAAGAGATAGAAAAGTATGGAAGACAGGCAGAAGGAAGAGTTCCTGAAACTATGAGTTACATGCAAGAGGCTAGAAGAAGAGGAGAGATCGATTATATTCCTTCTATAGCAACTATTTCTAAAGTTCTTAGTGCTTTAGGGATATATCAGCCCTCATCTAAAGGTAGACATAAAAAGCCCTCTATTGTTGAAGTAACAGACGAGGTTCAACAATCTCTACGACCATTGCAAGACCCTGTGGATAGATATTCTAGATTAGGGAAAGTGCTGAGTGCTGGCAGAGTTGGGAGAAGAGTTGGAAAAAGATTAACTCCTGAACAAAGAAGAAGATATGAGTTCTTTGGAGAGGCTGTTTAAGGATTTGTAAAAATTTTAAATCCTTAGTTAATTATAAAAAGGTCGTTATCTTTTGAAATAGGTAATGAAAGCACTAAAACCCTCGCATAGAGAACATAAAAGATATTTGCTTATTTCTGGAAAAGATGCCAGTCAGAGAAAGATAGATGAAGCTATACTTAAATT
>CAYHEY010000101.1:0-3256 GCA_964355735.1 Candidatus Woesearchaeota archaeon | reverse complement strand
TTGTAAATATTTTATAGAAAATGGAGAGCCAGGTTATTGTGCTTCTAATAATGATGTCTGGAGTGCAAAGATAACTCCTTGTAATTCTGTCTTGAGTGAAGGAAATAAATATACCTCTATAACTGGCGCTGGATTTAAAATAGAAGGAACAACAAAAGAAAAAGTTGAAGCCTGGAAAAATCTGGAGTTTGGAATAACAACAGATAAATTGGCAAGTTGTAAGCTGGATACTCGGCATACTAAAAGTTATGATGAGATGCAATTTTCTTTTGATAGTGAGGGCGCAATTGCGGGTTGCTCTGAAAGTGAGGGCGGTTCTGGCTGCTCTAGTGGCCAGGGATATAATCATAAAATTATTTTATCTCCTTATGTTTTTTCAAAAAGCACTAGTTCAGGAACAAATGCAGGAACACCAAGTCTAATTCAGAATGCAGAAAATAACTATTATATAAGATGTAAGAATTTTGCGGGCCAAGTAAATGACGCAGAATTTGCTGTCAAAATTCTTGTTGGAGAAGGACCAGATTATAGTTCTCCTATCATAAATAGATTTTTTCCTAGTTCTGGAAGTTATGTTAAAGTTGGGGCAAATTCAAGTTCATTAGTCTTATATGTAAATGAACCCAGTGAATGCAAATATTCTGCAGGAGTTAATAATAATTATGATGATATGACTGGAAATATGACTTGTATAACAGATGCAGATATGGGTATTAGAGCAGAATGGCCTTGTTTTACAAAGTTGGATTTAGTTTCAGGAGAAAATAAATTTTATTTTGCTTGCTTAGACCAACCAACAATAGAAGAAAGACTTTCAAATAAAAGAAATCCAAGTGCAGTTAAAGAATATAAGATAAATGTTTGTTCTACTAATCTTTCAATTATAAAACTTGAGCCACAGAATAAAATAGTTACAGGTTCAAGTTCTGTTGGAGTTATAGTTGAAGCAGAAACAGCAGGATGTATGGATGGAGGAAGGGCTGTTTGTTCTTATAGATTTGAGAACTCTAGTTTTATTAATTTTTTGAATACTAATTCTAAAATTCACAAGCAGATATTTACAGATATGCCTTCTGGATTAAATAATATCACAATAAGATGTCAAGATGAAGCAGGAAATTATGATCAGAAGAACATAGTTATAGAAGTATATTTGGATAATGAGATGCCTGTTGTAACAAGAAGTTATGCTACAGGAGACAAGTTGTTTGTTTTTACAAATGAAAATGCTATTTGTAAATATTCGAGTAATAATTCTATTGGCTGTGCATTTGATTTTAGTTCTAAGGATGAGTCAGTTTTTATGGAAAATAATGGAATAAGCCATTCTATACTATATCAACAAAATAAAAATTATTATATAAAATGCTCTGATGCCTTTAATAATACTAATTCACTATGTGCTATAGCTGTGAAAGCTTATGAAAGTAAATAAAATATTAAAAAGAAGATAAAAAACGTGAAAAAATCAAAAAAAGGTCAAATAACAATCTTTGTTATAATTGCTTTGATAATAGTTGTAGCTATAGCTCTTTTTTTTGCTCTTAAACAAGTAAGTATTTCTCCTGGTGGAGGTGGAATATTTGGAGGACCATTATCAGGTCAGCAAACACAAACATATATAGAAGATTGTGCAAAAAAAGCAACAAGCGAAATCTTGCCTGAGATGTATTTGAAAGCAGGTTTTATTAATCCTTCACCTTTTTTTATCTATGATGGAGAAAAAATAGGTTATTTGTGCTATACTCCTTTTAAGAATCAGCTGTGTATAAATAAACATCCTGTTTTAAATAAAGAGGTAGAAAAAGTAATAACAGATTATATAACTCCGAAAATACAAAAATGTTTTTCAGATATAAAAGAGCAATTAAGAGATTCTGATTTTAGAGATTCTCCTGCTATTGATATAAATGTATTCGTAGAAGATAAGAAAATAGCTGTAAAGATAAAAAAAGATATAGCCTATACTTTTAATGATAATTCTGTTCAGTTAAGCATATTTAATACAGAAGTTGATAGTGCTTTTTTTGATTTTATAAAACTTAGCAGTCAAATAATAGACGAAGAATTAGATTGTGATTGTGAAAAAGAGAGCTGTAATGCAGATATAACTAGACTTAATAAGAATAATAGAGAATTTGAAATAACAAAACCAGTTTATACAAGCGAGGGAATAGAAATCTATAACATCAAAGAAATACTTACACAAAATGAATTTAAATTTGCAGTAGCAAACTGCATTCGAGCATAAATTAGAAAATGAATAAAAAAAGAAAAATGAATCTAGAAAAGAAAACTATTCGCTATGGTAGTTTTGCTGAAAATTGTATTGCTGAAAACTCTAGACTTAGTCGACTTGTTTTTTTATTTGTCTTATCTTTTGCAGTTTTACTTTTTTCTTTTTCTTTAGTAAGTAGTCTCGGGTGCTGTTTTAATCCTAGTAATGGACAGTGCTCTCGAAATTCTGAGGAAATAAGTTGTACTAGTTTTGAAGGGCAATTTTTTGGAGACCCCTCTTGTAGTGATTCTCGATGTGAAAAAGGTTGCTGTGTTTTAGGAGAAGAAACAGAATATTCAACAGCAAGAGAATGCGAATTAAATGCTAGAAGCAGAAATTTTGAATTAAATTTTCAATTAGGTCTTGATGAAGCAAGTTGTAGTTCTCTTGGAGCAGCAGAAGAAAAAGGGGCCTGCTTATTTCCTAGCGATTATGAGAAAGCATGTAAACTTACAACTTATTCTGGATGTAGTTCAGGAGATTTTAAGCCAGGAATGCTATGCACTGCCCCTGAATTAAAGACTCTTTGCAAAAAAACAGAAGCTACTATGCTTGTTGAAGATAAAGATGAAATTTATTACAGAGATAGTTGTGGAAATCCTGCAAATATTTATGATTCTTCTAGATATAGCGAGGATAATTATTGGAGATATATTGTTGCTAAAAATAATTCTTGTGGTTCTGGTGTTAGCAATGCTGGCTCTAAAACTTGCGGAAATTGTGATTATAAATTTGGGAATATAGCGGGAAAAGTAGATGCTCTTTTAAAACCTGATAAAGGAAATTATATCTGCAAAGATTTGAATTGTAAAGATAAAAATAATACTGCAAGAAAAAATGGAGAGTCTTGGTGCGTGGGTCCTAAGGATGGTGAAATCTATGTTGGAACAAGATATTTTAGAGAATATTGTTTAAATGGAGAAATTTATACAGAGGCTTGTGCAGATTATAGAATGGAAATTTGTAATCAAAATGAAA
>CAYHEY010000100.1:0-3280 GCA_964355735.1 Candidatus Woesearchaeota archaeon | reverse complement strand
CTGGAATTTCATTTCCATTTTTTTTATTAACTTTCATCCACCAATGCCAAAAAGATTTAAAGATACTGGAAAGAGTATCCAATGACTTAAAAGCAACCCCATATTTTGTTTTAATTGTGCCATTTTTCATATCACTAAAGAACCCCATTAATTGCTCTTCTGAAACCTCAGTAATTTTATTTAAGCCATACAATTCCTTAAAACTTCTTGAAAAAATCATAAACCTGTCTTTAATTGTATTTAATCTGCTAAACCCCCTTGGTCCTTTTACGCTTCCAGAAGCCACGTTTAAGCCCTTTTCCATGTCCGATAAATATCTCTTTAAAAGTTGAAAGTTATATTCCTCAAGACCCTCAATTCCCTCTTTTGTTTTCTCTTTCCAGTTCAGGTATCTTTCTTTGTGTTTGTATGGATCTATTTTCATATGTAATCTTATCAAAAGAGCTATTTAAGCCCTGTATGTTTTATGTTATACATTCCAAAGAAATCATAATATTTGGTTGTGATTGGGCGCTTCCAACTTCGCCCGAAATCACAAGAGGGTATTACGCCCACGCCAGGAGTCGAACCTGGGAACCCGTGAAGGCATAGCTTTCCAAGCTATTGCAATACCGTTATGCGACGTGGGCTTAACTAACTATTTTATCTATTTGCTCATTTATCTTGATAAATTAGGATTATAAGGCTTGCGATTGTGCTTAGAATCATCATAGAAACAATAATAATTAATATAACTCTAACCTTTCAAACTTACTTATTCTGAAGTATTAGGATTAATAAATAAAATTCTGAGTCTTTTTTATATATGATTCACGAAGAATTTTAAGTATAGATCTATTATTGAGCTTCATCTGAGATAATTTCTAGATTAGAATTTTATCTTACTATATTTCCTCGCTCGCCTAGCTCGCTCGTAAATTGTGCTTCGCATCATCTTATCAGAAAAAATAATCTGTTCAAACTTGCTTTGTCTTTAATCTTTTAGAGTCTGAGAATTATCTTTTTATCTTCTAAGAATATAGGCAGTATAAGCAGATTTACTGCCCCTTGCTTCTGCTGAAGGAGAATGTTCTAAATATATCACTAAATCTTCTCTTTTACCCATTCTGCTTTTGATAAAACCCGTAAGAGAAACTAGGTCCCAATCTGGCACAGCGGCTCTTAAAGTCATTGGAACAGATGAAATTCTCAATAAAGCTCCATCTTCGGCAATATCGATTATTTCCTCGCTTTGTGGTATCATACTAGTATAAAATTTTTTGTATTTAAAAGCATTTATATCCTAAAACATATAATTTTCGCGCTTTCTATTTTTTATCACCAATTATGATATAAAAAAACTCGCCAGCATCTTCTGAAAAGTCAAGCATCTGAAAATCTAAACCTATTCTTGTCAGCATTCTTTCTACCCAGCCCCTATAAGGATGATTCATTATCTTTCCACAGAGAGTATTTGTTGAAAAACTAGCTACAATAAATTTACATTTTTTTCTTAGCAACTCAATTATATCTTCTGAAAGCCTGTGATCATTTCTAAATTTCTCTATGGGGTCAAGAAATTTAAACATAAAGCAAATATCTGAATCTGGAATCTTAGAGATATTAGAGAGATTAGAAACATCAAGAACATGTGCTTTCCCATTTATTCCAACAGACTTGAAGAACTCATTTATAAAAAAAGCCTCATGCTCATTTATATCATAAGCATCATAACTTATCTCCTTTGATTCCAAACCCATATAATTAAGAGAAATAGGATTTATTCCTGCACCTAAATCAACTATAGACCTGGGTTTTCCTGTTACTCTAAAAATTTGTTTATATAATCTTGGATAAATAGAGAGTCTTTCCTTAGTAGAATTATTTGTTTCAAGTATTTCTTGAACTAACTCCTGATTTCTCGGATTTTCCTTAAGTCTTTCAAGAACTTTTTCCCTCTTTTTTATATTATCGGGTCTAAAACTTCCATGAAGCTGATGCAACTGAGATTTTACTTTTTTCAGTATAAACTCTGGTTTACGAATTTGCCAATCTAGATCTTTTTTTGCATAAGTTTCCAAAATACTTGCTATAACTTCTTCAGAAATATGTTTGTATTTTTTTGCACTTTTTATTTTAGCAATTAATTCGGCTTTATTCATACAATTAGCAGGAAAATTAGAATTATAAACTTAATCCTCTTCTTACATCCTGGAGATCATAGCTACATGAGAATAATAATGCTTAAAAACGCACTTTACAAGTTTTAATAATGCAAAAAGATTATACTCTAGGAGATAGAATTTTTGGCTTCTATAATTGGCTAACTGTTACACTCTTTACTCCAAGTCTGCAAAGCGGGCCATCAGATACTCTGCAAGTGATAATAGAAGAAACAAGACAGAAAAGATTTGCTTCAGAAAGAGAAAGAGCAAGGGTAAAAGAAGAAAGAATTAGAAGCAGGTATTATCGCTCCTTCTAAAACAAGAGTACCTGCGATGAATCTCAATAATAGCCATATAATCAAAAGCTTACTTAACTCGAGTAGAATTTTATTTTTATTAATTGTTTAATTCTATGAGCTGATACTATCTTAAACTTCTCTTTTAGTTTAGGACCTAATTTTCCAATAATCTTTCTAGCATCTGTTTTAATTCTTGCAATAGGTACTTGGGTCTTTTCAAAAATTAGAATTTAATGAGAGAATTATTAGATCGTAAAAACAAATTTATCGTCTTTCATATCTCTCAAAGCTATATGCAGGATTTCCTTCGTGTTTTTCTATTGAAACAAGACCCCAAGTTCTTGCTTTTACTTCTGGAAAAAAACTATCCCCTTTATAGTCTCCATTAATTGCTGTTATCTCTAGAAAGTCTGCTTTGTCTATTGTTTGCTCGTAAATCTGTTGTCCTCCAATAACATAAGCAATAGAATCTATACTAAAAGCAAATCTTATTGCAGCATCAATAGACTCACATGCAGTAGCTTGTTTAACAGTATGTATTGCTCTAGAGACAACAATACTCCCTCTTCTTTCTAAAGGATGTCCTAATCTCTTAACTATAGAATCAAAAGTTACTCTGCCCATTATAACAGGATGATTAAGAGTTAACTTTACAAATCTTTTCATATCTTCGGGAATTCTTGGCCAAGGAAGATTGCCATTATATCCTATAACCCTATTATTTGCTACTGCTGCTATTATTCCAAGTTGATTTTTTGCCATTTTAAACAGCCATTGCTCTTTTAATTGCAGAGTCACAAACATAATCTTCTAATTTAAAATCTTCTATTGTTAATT
>CAYHEY010000099.1:0-3382 GCA_964355735.1 Candidatus Woesearchaeota archaeon | reverse complement strand
GACTATCTGGCATAATTTGTTCTTCTTATTTGGCTAATTTGTCCCACACCCCCTTCCACCCTGCCTCAAGAATCAAAATTTCTATTCTTCACTAAATAATCAAATTATAAAAGGAAAGCTCGGGGGCATCACCGAACCCCCGGACCCCTTTTATGAAATTAGCAAGATGCTCGCTTTTTAAATGATTTCTGTGATTTAATCTCTATATTCGTAACTAGTAGTTTGCAAGAGTAAGTTTCCAAATCCTATTTTAAAAAATACCTTATTGAGAAGTATATATAGAAATGTGAATTTTTTAGAGAATATTTTTGGCGAATTGCTCTTCTAGATAGAATGTAATAAGACTTAAATAATCCCATGTATCCGATTAATTATGAAACAAGATAAAGTAACAAAAGAAAAAATTGAGAAATATCGAGAAATAACAGAAAGAGCTTTTGCTATTGCGAGGAAAAATGTCTCAAAATCAAGAGAGAAAGAAGCAAAAGAGATAATCTTAATGGTAGAGTGTTATTTGTCTGATAGTAAACATTTTGAGAAAAAAGGAGATTTAATCAATGCTTTTGGTTGTATTTACTATGCTCATGGTTGGTTGGATTGCGGAGCGAGATTAAAGATATTCGATGTTAAAGATGATAAGCTGTTTACGATATAAATCTTAACTTTAATAGTATTCTTACCTCCTTCTCTCAAAATAAATGCGCTTCATGTTTTCTAATAGACTATAAATAATAATTGATAACAACAAATACGGCTATTCTTGAGAAATGCTTGCTTGATAATCGGGTTTATTATTAATTATTAGAAGTCTTTTATGGATAATGTGAAACTTAAATTGTTTATAATATTCTTTCAAAAACCTTTTAAACATCTCTTTCTTAAGAAATATATGAAAAAAGTAATGGTGATAAGTCTTGGCGGGAGTCTGATTATTCCTGAGGAAGTTAATCTTAAAGTTCTTCGTGAGTTTAGAAGAGTTATTTTGAAGAATACAGGGAAATACAAATTCGTGGTTGTTTGTGGTGGAGGTTCTGTAGCTAGGAAATATATCTCTGCTCTTAGAGAAGAAGGTAAAAACGAGTATTTACAGAGTTTATCAGGAATTGCTGTCACAAGAATGAATGCAAGATTTATGGCCTATTTTTTTAATTTTGATCCTGATTGGGGTATACCTCATGATATGGAACATATTAAAAATCTGCTTAGAAAAGAAGACATAGTTTTTTGTGGTGCTTTGAGATATGCTGCTCATCAGACAAGTGATGCAACTGCTGTTAAGTTAGCTAGATTTTTTGATACAGATTTTATTAATTTAACTAATGTAAAGGGGCTTTATGATAAAAATCCTAAATTAAAAGATGCTAAATTTATATCGCATGCAACTAGAGAAGAATTATACGCTATTGTTAAAAAAATTGGCTTTAAACCCGGAGCACACACTCCTGTTGATCCTACTGCTATGCGAGTAATTCTGGAAAATAAGATAAAGACCTATATTATCGGTCCTGATATGAGACAACTGGATAACCTACTTAATAATAAAAAATTTGTTGGAACGATTGTTGATTAGAATAGTTGCTTAATTCTCTTTTTTAAATAACTAGCTTTAAGCTGTCATTTCAAACTCGTTTAGCTCACAAGTTCGCTAAATTCGTGAAAATATACAATTAATTTCAATATACTTTCGCGAGAAAATCGAATATATGCAGATTTTTGAGTAAGTAATGAATATAAACTTGAGAGAATTTTACAAATATTTTTCGGAAACTCTATTTGATTAGATTAAAGCAGGAGGACAATATAAATAAGGACAACCCGTTCTATGAATCTCACTAACTTGATAACAAACACCTTGTTTAAGCATCGGACAAAGAACTCTTGTAGCACCACTTTTCATATGTTGGACTTCTGCACGAATTGCTTTTCCCACATCCGCCCCAAGAACACCAAAATTTGCTACACCCCTACAAGTAAAACCATCAGCCGAAATAACTTCTGCTCTTTCTTCCATACTTAATGCCATTAGATTAATATTCGAGTGAGATTTATAAAGTTATATCTATTGTAACATATATAACATGCAAATCATAAACACAACAAATTTGAATGAAGCAAGAAAGCAGATTCAGAAGCTAAAGAAAGAAAATCTAAATGAGACAATAGCTGTGCTTTCTCAAGATGAGGAGTTTAATAGAAAGGTTCTTGAGATTAAAGGGATAAATATTTTTATTATAAATGAGAATCTTAACCAGAAAGATTATATGAAACAGCGCAATTCTGGATTAAACGAGCCTTTATGCAAGCTTGCTGCTAAAAATGATATAAAAATTGGAGTTCAACTTGACGAGCTCGTTAGGAAAGAAGAACTGGAGAAAGCAAGAAGTCTGGCTAGATTAAAGCAAAATATAATGCTCTGCAAGAAAGCAAAGACACAATTAATTTTTCTAGGAAAACATATAGATAAAAGATCTACTCAATCTCTTCTTAGTGTTCTTGGAGCATCTACTAATCAGGCAAGTAATTCTCTTATCTATTAAATATAATTCTCTAAAAATGTTGATGAAACAACATTTTTAAACACTAGGCTTCTTGTTAAAGTATGGAGATTAAAGAGGAAACAAGAAACCTATTAGACTCGTTTAGTCCAAATGAGAGAAAAATTATTCCTTATCTTAGCCACAACTTTCATGAAATCATCAGAAAAAGCGATTTAGAAGAAACAGGTGTATTAAGAGCCTTAGAATTCTTGTCAAATAAGAAGATAATAGAACTAAAAATAAACCAAAGAAAAATAGTTGAACTCGGAATTAATGGAGTTTTATATAAGCAGAAAGGTCTTCCTGAGAGAAGACTGATAAATTTGATAGCTGAGAAAAAATCTTTGCCTCTTCAAGAAGCAAAAAAACAGTCGAGTTTAAATGACAATGAATTTCAGGCAGCGCTTGGAGCTCTTAAAAAATCTGCTTTGATAAATACTGCAAATGGAAATATAATTTTTTCAGGAAGCAGAGAAGAAATCTCCAGAAAAGCCCTTGAAGAGCATTTTATAGAATCTCTTCCTTTAGAACTTGAATCTCTCAAGCCAGAACAGAAATTTGCATTTGAAAAATTAAAGACAAGGAAAAATATTATCGAGCTAGTTAATAAAAATGAAGTAGAATTTTCTTTAACAAATCTTGGAAAAGAGATAATAAAACATTCTGAAGAATTTAAGGAGTCTAATTTAATAGAAGCAGTAACTCCTGAATTAATTATCGGAGAAAAATGGAAAGGCAAGAGATTCAGAAGATATGATATAAAATCTCCTGTTCCAAAGATATCTGGCGGTAAAAGGCATTTTGTTAATCAAGCCACAGATTATGCAAGAAAAGTCTGGACAGAA
>CAYHEY010000098.1:0-3391 GCA_964355735.1 Candidatus Woesearchaeota archaeon | reverse complement strand
TAAGGAAGAAGCAATCAAATGAATGTCTTCTTGGCTGACACTCTTACTTAAATGAAAATGATAATATATTAAAAAGCATAAAGTCGCGGAATGATTTTTAGATTCATATCCTTCTTTGCTTATTAAAGCAAGAGCAGAGTGATAAACAGCGTAATAATAAATATTAATTACCCAATCGTAAAAAGTTTCTCTATTAAAAAACTCTTTAATCTGAGTTTTATGCTCTTCTTTAATCCAATTAGCAAAATTGAGATTATGTTCTGCTTTCTTCATATGAAGTTTTGAATCATCTTCAGAAACTTTCAATATCCCTCGATGGACATAATTTTCAAGCCATTTCTTACACTCTTGCTTATTTTTCATCCAAGTTTTCCAATCAGGAGCTCTCATTTTCTATTTCCCTCCACCACTCTATCCCATTGATAAGAATTTTATTTGTTTTCAATTTTAAAAAAAACTCTTTATTATTTTGATGATAAGATTTCTTAAATGTGTCATAATCTAAATAAATTGGCTCTATTTTAACATTAAAAGCCAAATTTATCTTTTTTGCACTATTTTCTATTTCTTTTTCAGATACTTTTTGAAAGACTAGAAGCAAATCTATATCTGAATTCTTGTCGTAATTCCCTTTTGCATAACTACCAAAAATTAGTGATATTAGAGGTTTATTTTCCAAATCTGCTAAAAATTTCAGTACAGAATTTTTTATATTTTTGGGCAAGTTATTAAATCTGGTGTTTTCAATCATATACAAAAATGGAGTTAATTCAGAATTGGAATAATCAAGGCTAAAATGCATTTGATTTCCCACGTTTCTTTTTTTTAACAAATAACCTATTTTTTTAATAGCATATGTTACAGAAGGCATTCCTAGCCCCAATTTCCTTGATAGTTCTCTTTTATGGATATCTTTATTAAGATAAACTTGCTCAATTAGTTTTAGTAGAGTATTGTTATACATTTTATATCAATTGTTATATTGAATATGACATTTAAATATCTTATGATTTCCTTCTGTAGCGTTATGCTGGAAACCAGCGAAGGTTAAAGTTTGGCTGACATAGTTTTCTACGAGAGAAGGGGCGATGATGAATGTAATGCTTAAAGCTATAGTGAAGAAAATTGCAATTATTAATAGAAGATTCTTACTTCTATTTTTTCTCTCGGTTTTATTGTGTTTCATCTCTTTTTTCATTTTACACCTTTATCTTTGTTAGTTTTATTTTTATTTTTATTAAAATCATCAGCATCATCAAGAATTATCTTAAGTTTTTTTCCACTATATTCCTTTGGAACAATAACATGACAGCCTGTTCCAAAGCTAGAAGCAGTTCTCTCTATAAGTTCAGAGCCTTCAAACTTTATGATTATCTCTTTTTTCATTTATTCCTCTCTTCTAAAACAACGTATATTTGATATATATTTGATATATATGGCTATTTATAAAGGTTATTACTTCTTTATTTTTGCTATTCTATCTTAGCTTGGATATATATCTGATATATATGATATTTATAAAGGTTATTGTTCTAGAATTTTTCTTAGATATCTTAAGAGGTTCTATATATATCTAATATATATGGTATTTATAAAGTTTTCTCTATGGTCTACTTTATCTGCCGAGCGAATACCATAAAGAAAAATTAATTTTTAATGAAAAACTATAAAAATTCTACTTTAAACTCGCCTTCTTTAATCTCTTTAGAACAGCTGACTGCTTTCAAATCACTTAAACAATCTTCTAGAAGCTTTTTGTCTTCTCTTGAAATATGCAAGATTATCTCGGCTTTCATAGACTTTTTATTTTCGGATTTGATTCGTCTTATTTTCTCAATTATATCAAAAAACCTTCCAAGTTTATCTTTATCCTGCTTTTCTGTCTTTACCTCTATTTTTTTAGGCCAGTTTGAAAGATGTATACTCTTATCCCCCTCTTTTTTCTTAAAATATAATTGAAAAAGTTCTTCTGTTATAAAGGGTGTTATTGGAGCTATAATTTTTAAAATATCTAGAAGAGAATTATAGAGAGCATATTTTGCAGATTCTTTCTCTTCCCGTGTTCCATTATAGACTCTGTTCTTTACAATCTCTAGATAATTATCACAGAAATCGTGCCAGAAAAATTTATCCAGAATTAATCTGGACTGAGAGAAATTATATTCTTCAAAATTATTAGTTGACTCTATTATAACTTCATTTAATTTAGTTAAAAAAAGTCTATCTGTTTCTATAAGATTCTTCGGCTTAAGGATTTTCTCCTCTTTTATATTTGAAAAAACAAATCTGGTTGCATTAAATATCTTGTTTATGAATCTTGTACCTGCAATTAATTCTTTTTCTTGATAATCTAAGTCTTCTCCAAGTTTGCTGGAAGATGCCCAATATCTCAAGGCATCTGCGCTATATTTCTCGAGAATTTCTCTTGGACTTATAATATTTCCTTTACTCTTAGACATTTTCTCGCCTTTAAGAGAAACATTTCCAGAGATAACTATATCTTTCCATGGGATTTCTTTATTATGCAAATAAGCTTTAACTATAGTATAAAATGCCCATGTTCTGATAATATCATGTCCCTGAGGTCTTAGAGAAAGTGGCAATTTAACTTGCTCGTCACTTAAACTGCTTACTATCTGAGGAGTCATGGAAGAAGTTGCCCAGGTGTCCATGACCATCTTTTCTCCAACAGCATCTATTTTACATTTGGGGCATTTTTTCTTTAGCTGAAGAGGATCAACAGGCAGTTCTTTTTCTTCAGCTAGTAATATCTCCTTGCATCTAGTACATTCCCAGACAGGGAAAGGAACTCCAAAATGCCTATTTCTAGAGATATTCCAATCCCACTCTAGACCTTTAATCCAATTCTCATATCTCTTAAACATAAATTCAGGACACCACTTAATTTTTTTTCCCTGCTCTATAAGTTTTTCTTTTTTATCTAAAATTTTAATGAACCATTGTTCTGTTGGAAGGACTTCTATTTCTGTTCCACATCTGTCATGAACATTAACAACGTGGCTGATAGATTTTTGTTCTGTTACTAAATTCTTGGCTTTCAAATCCTCCAGAATTTTTTTTCTGGCTTCTTTAATCTTTAGCCCTTGATATTCTTCTAACATAAGTCTGCCAAATTTATCAATTATGATTCTGGGTTTTAATTTATGTTTTGCAATAGCTTCTGCATCAAACCTATCTCCATAAGAGCACACCATTAAGACGCCTGTTCCTTTTTCCATATTCGCTGATTCATCTGCGATAATAGGAACTTCAAAATCGAATAATGGAACTCTTGCTTTTTTACCAACTAACTTAAGATATCTCTTATCTCCTGGATTAACAAAGACAGCTACACATGCTCCGATTAATTCTGGTCGTGTTGTGGCAATCA
>CAYHEY010000097.1:0-3402 GCA_964355735.1 Candidatus Woesearchaeota archaeon | reverse complement strand
TAACTCATGGTTGCGGAGCTCTCTCTTGATATCTAAATAATCAGGAAGAATCTTTAATCTCGCTGTATGGCTTGGCTCAATATGATATGCTCCATCAACACCATTTGGGTCTGTTGAATGAACCCTATAAATTCCTTTAGGATGCCCTTCTAATAATTTATTCAATCTCCTTAGTTTTCCACACATGTCTTCTTCTGAAAAGGTATAATTTGTAATTGTTTCTTTATTCATTTTATTTATTCCTATTTTTTCTTTTCTTTTTTATTCTTCGATATATAAACCAGATTATCAATAAAACTACAACAATTCCAATATAAATAAATATATTGTTCTTTTTTATAATTCCTAATTCAAGAGCTTCATCTTTTGTATATACTTTTAAAGGAAGATTGACAACCTGAGTTTGGTCTTTGTTATCAAAATCTTTATAATCTATTTTTATAGATAAAACAGCATTTATATTTTTATAAATAACATCGAAACTTGCTATATCTGTGTCATCAGAATCAATTGTTCCTATGAATATTTTATCTTTTGAGAGTAACTCAAATCCTTGTGGAAAAACCTGAACAGATACAGATTTTATCTCTCCTAAACCTTTGTTAATTATTTCTAAGGAAACTCTTCCTTCTTGACCAACAATTGCTGTCTCTCTTACTTCTGCAACAAAATCAATTTCTGTTTTAGCAGAAACTCTTATTCCAAAACTTCCTGTTTTTTCAAACTCTTCATCTTTTTCAACATTTAGATATTTCACAACATAAGGGATATGATAATCTCCTGGTGCAATATCTGTAGATGCTCTCAGAGTAAAGCTAACTCTTTCTTCATCGTCTTCATCAATATCACCAACATCTTTTTCAGAACTTCCAACAATTGTAAATGGAAGTGCTTCTGTTTCTCCAACCAGCATCCCTAAATCATTGTAAATTGGCTGAGAACCTAAATTCAATGCAACAGAAACATCTTCAATATCAGAGTTTTCTGTATTTTCAATTTTAATAGTTACTTGCCCATCTTCACCTGAATAGATTGTAATATAATTAGCATCTACAATAAGTGCAGAGGTGAAGCTAAAACTATATAAAAAGATTATTGCAAAAAGAATTGTTAAGTTAATTAATTTCATTTTGTTCTGTTCTTTTTTGGAAAATTAATCTATAGACGGATTTGGGCCCTAGATTAAGCCGCTCCAAATCTATTTTATATTCTGATTTTTCCTCCCTGTATATTTTATGTAAATAGTGTGCTAATTTACTATTAACACTAGAAATATTAGAAGGATTTTCTTCTTCTAAAATCTCAATTATTACAGCTTTCCCTTGTAATAGCGATTCTTTGTTTTCTTCAAGTTCAATATTTATTAGGCTTTGAATTTTTGTTATCATTTTCCTTCTTCTCAAGATGAATATGTATTTATAAAGATTTCTATATTGTTACTTCTTAGTAATTAATACAAATGAGGATAGATAGCTTAGCTGACTTTATTTTTCAATTTTAGGGATACATATATCTTTTTTTTTTGCTTTACCCATTTGCCATTAATTTTTTTTTCATAAGAATCTATTTTTCCATCTCTCAAAGAATAAATTGTTTTGGCATGCTTTCTTGCAATTTCTGGATCATGAGTAATGATTATAATTGTTCTGCCCTTTTTATTTAAATCATCTAAAAACTGCATTACTTTTTCGCCTGTTTTACTATCAAGATTTCCTGTTGGTTCATCTGCTAAAAGAATATCTGGTTTATTTGATAATGACCTTGCAATTGCAACTCTCTGTTGCTGTCCTCCAGAAAGCTGATTTGGGTAGTGGTCCATTCTATCTTCAAGTTCAACAGCCCTCAAAAGTTTTTCAGCACGTTCTTCACGTTCTTCTCTTTCTATTCCTTGAAATAACATTGGAAGCATGACATTTTCTTTTGCAGTTAAATTAGGAATCAAATTAAATTGCTGAAATATAAAACCAATTTTTTTTCCACGAAGCTGAGCTAAATCAGACTCAGACATCTCTTCAATATTTTCTCCACCCAAATAGATATCCCCTTTTGTTGTTAAATCAAGACTTCCGGTCAGATTCATAGCAGTGCTTTTTCCGCTTCCAGAAGGGCCCATGATAGCAACAAAATCTCCTTCTTCAATAGAAAGATTAATACAATCTAAAGCCTTGACTATTGCTTCTCCCATTTGATAATACCTTTCTGCTCCCCTTAATTCAATAAGAGTGTTTGCTTTTGCCATATTGTTTCCAAGACATTCTATATTTAAATCTTGCTAATCATAACACAATTTGTAAAAAGTAACCTTAAATTAAGCTTATATATAAGGTCTAATCATAAGTTTTATAAAGCTATTTTTAGCATTAATAATATGATAATTCCAATTAGATGTTTTTCATGCGGAAAACCAATAGCTCATTTATGGGAACAATTTAAGCAGAGAACAGCTGATGGTGAAAACCCAAAAAAAGTATTAGATGATTTAGAATTAGAAAGATATTGTTGCAGATCAGTATTTCTTGGTCAAGAAGATTTTATTGAATTAGTTAGTAAATTCAAGAAATCTTAGAAGTTTGTAATAAAGATATTATTATAAACATCTTTTTGTATCTTTTTTTATGGCTATGGAAGAATGTCCTAAATGTAGAAACGAATCTGTTGCATATGATAGTTATCATGGAGTAAAGATGTGTTTGATAGATGGCTGTACTGTTAGAATTATAGACGAGAAGCATTACTCTGTTCTTAGATATAATTCAAAAACAGATAGCATGGATAGAGTTGAAATAGAAAAAGGTGGTGAAACTATTATTAATCCAAAGGTTTTGAGAAGTTATAACTTATCTTAACTTATTTTCCACCTATTAACATAACCACATTCTTTACAAATCACAGATTTAATCTTATTTTTAATTCTTATTTTAGGATTCTTATAAGGAGTCAAACATTTTTTGCAAAATCTTTTTTTTAATTCTCTAAGCTGTAAATTGTGCCCCATTGCTAACCTTTTCATTTTTTTAACTTGTTTTGGATTTTTATCTTTAAGATTTGTAAAAAAATCTTTTATTTGTTCTCTGGCTTCTGTTTTTGATAATTTCATATTTAAACTAAGAAACACTCTTTTATAAAATATGAGAATATAAGTGAAATCAAAGATTTTCATTCATCTTCTTTTTAACAAAATAAGATGAAGACAGCATCGATGCTTCGCGGCTTGTCGGCCACTAAAACAAACGACGTAATAGGCTTGACTTCTGGGTTCGGAATGAGACCAGGTATTACCCAATTACTATGGCCGTCTTCAGTAATATCTCAAAAGAAGTATTTTTAAATGTTATCTTTTTTTATCCTCTCTCTTAATTCACTAAGGGTTGTCACATCTACTCCACTTTTCTCAACAACATT
>CAYHEY010000096.1:0-3449 GCA_964355735.1 Candidatus Woesearchaeota archaeon | reverse complement strand
AGAACTATCAAAATAAATTCCATCACTAGTCTTGTAAGTATATCCTTTTTCTTCTAATTTTTTTATTAATTCTATCTGTTCTTTTATATGCTCTGTAGCTCTGCACCATATCTCGGGCTCAGAAATATTAAGTTTCTTCAAGTCTGTCCTAAATAATTTAAAATAAAAATCTGCTATTTCTTTAGCTGTTTTGCCTTCTTTTTTAGCTGCTTTCTCCATCTTATCTTCCCCCTCATCTGCATCTGAAGTAAGATGACCAACGTCTGTAACATTCATTACCTGTTTAACTTTATAGCCCTCAAATTCCAATACCCTTTTTAGCAAATCTGAAAAAATATATGCCTTAAGATTTCCTATATGCTGATACCAATAAACAGTAGGACCACAATTATACATGCCAACATAACCTGCTTTAATAGGTTTGAAGACTTCTTTTTTTCTTGTTAAGGTATTGAATAGCTTTAACATAAAATAAAGAGTAAAGAAGTATATAAAAAGGTTATTGATTGAATAAACCCAATTCTAAATAATAAAACTTCTATATTTGCTTCTTATATAATAGAATCTAAAATAATTAATGCTACTAATCTCTCTAAATCTGCCTTTTCTCGATGTTTAGATTATTAATTTAATAAATAATATTCGAGCCTTTTATTAAGTTATGATTGGTGAGGAGTTTAAAGTTAAAATCCTTAAACTATACTCTTTCTTAAGATTTCTATACTAAATGCCCCACCATCAAGAGGAATTATCTCTCCAGGATTTGTTTTATCTATAAAATCAAATCTTACTGTCTGAGTACACAAAATAGTTCCTTTTGGAATCGTTAATTGTATTCTCGCTAAACCCACGTCATCTTGCTTAGCCCAATTAATATTATTATAAGTTTGTGTATCTAAATCTGAAGAAGCAATATTAATCCCAGCAAACCATTTTTTTACTATTTCTGGTTTAAGCTTTTTATAACAATCGCTATTTTCATCTAATACTAATCTGTATTGCATCTCTGGCCAATTTCCTATAGTATTACCATTTGCGGTTCTAGCGCCAACGATAAAACCAAAATTAGTTGTTCCTGCTCTTACTTTTATTTCTCCATTTTCAGGCCTTATAAAAACAGAACTTGTATCTTCATCTGCAAATATTTTTGTCATCTCAGATTTAAGTTTATTATCCAAATCAGAAACACTTGTTGTCGCAACTCCAAAAATTGTCCTCAATAAAACCAATCCAAGTATAAGAAATACAACAGAAAGCACAATTATAACAATAGTACTCATTGATAGCTCAAATGCTGCTTTCTTTGTTCTCTTCTCGCTTTTCATATTTCCTCTTTTCTTATTATTCTATGTTGTTTAGTGTTTTTAAATCTTGCTTTTTTAAAAGTCTCTCCGATATTTCTAAAACTAAAAGAGAAATTTGATATTCTATTAAAGGTCATAATTTTCTCTTCGCATCATAGAAGAAATAATAAGTAATATAACCCAACCTTTCAAACTTACTTATTCCGAAGTATTAGGACCAGAAAAATACTCTTTTCGCACCCTACCTGTTTTAACTCGTAGAAAGAAAAGGCATTTTTGGGGTGATCAAGAACTCGACACGCTCTGTGACTTTAGCCCAGAGTTCTTGACATTAATAAATAAAATTCTGAGTCTTTTTTATGATTAATGAAGAATTTTAAGTATAGACTTATTATTGAGCTTCATCGAAAAACTCTTTAGCCCGCATATCCCTGTGGGGCGCTTATTACAATATCTGGCGTATTTGGATTTTGTTTTTTTGAATACTTCTTTATCAAAAAAACAATTATTACTATTACTGCAATAACCAATAAACCCACAATAATAAAATAGATAATCGAAGAAGAACGATATTTACAGGGCTGAACTTCTATTGGTCTTTCTGATGAAGCAAATGCACAATTATTACTATCTCTGCAGGTTCTTGTCTGTGTCCCATTTGTTCCATTCAAACTAGCACATTTTCCCCAATTACTACAAGTCCAGTTACTAACACAAGAAACACAAAGTTCTGTTTGAATTGGTTTATTTGTTTCATTATTACAACTATTCAAATCAGAGCAAACTCTTGTTCTCTGATTAGAAGAGCAAACACCCCAAGCACCACAACTCCAATTCTGAATGCAATTTGCAACACCCTGTATTGAACTGCCAAATTCTAGAACAGCAGAATGTCTTAATCCAGATACAATAAAACTGGAGTTTATTATTTCACAGGAAAAATAACTATTTGTTCCAGGACAATTAAGCAAATACTCATTTGTCAAGTTGCATCCTAAACTTATTTCAGAGATATTATTAATAATAGCATCTTTTATACAAACCCTATTACTCGAAGAATTAATTCTTGATACAATTACACTCTTCTCAACATCTAATCCATTCACTATAAGAAATCCAAATAAAGAACCAGCAGATTCTTTTATTATTGAGATATTTTTAAGACTGAGCGGAGAGGAAAAACTATAATTAAAACTCACTAACTTGCTTGTTCCTTCTCTGAAACTTATTATTCTTCGAGAAGTAAAATTATTAGATAAATTAAGAAGATTCTCCCCATCATAAAGCTCTAGTTGTGATCCAGAATAATTAATAGAGCTAGAGTTTCCAATTATACCATTTCTATCATAGTCACAACCCTCATACCTCATAGAAGGATAAATTGTAAAATTAGCGCAATTATTAGAGTTATTGAATTCTACTGCTAGACTTTCTGCAGAGCTGCAATTTCTTCTAACCTCTGACCAAATTGGAATGCAATTGAGATTACCAAGAGTTTGTGTCTTTAGAAATAAATAAATTCTCGCGGATGAATTTTGAAAAACTGCTCCCCTGGAACTAATTGAAAAATTATCTTCTAAAGAGCTATTAGAAAACTGATAAATTTGGGTATTGAGAGAGCCCTCTATTGTCCAAATACCGATAGGAGTTTTAAAATAATTTGTGTATTCTATGGTAGCAGAACCACTAGTCGAGATAGCCCTTTTCGTTAAATTTTCTTCATTTATTTGATTTAATATTCTTAGAGTATATAGGTTTGTTGTTGACTCATTAAAAAAATTCTTGGTATAATTTATAGAATAAGCAGATATTTCGCTTGTTAATCCTGAAGGGAGATTTCCAAAAAGAACATACAACTCTTGTCCATTTTTTATTTTATAGGCATTAAAAGAATTACATTTTCCTATTTCGCTCGTATTTGCACTAATAACAATTCCACTAGAACCCTCTATAAAAATAGAATCCCAAACAGCTTTTATGCTAGTCTCAGAACAGTCATTTGGCAAAGCAGGAGAAAAAACACTATGTCCTGTAAGATTAAAATCAATTTTTTTATCACTTGGAACAAACAAAATAATAGCTATAGAGAGAATAATAAGTATAATCATCTTTACTATTTTATACGACAACCCTTTTTTACCCTTT
>CAYHEY010000095.1:0-3452 GCA_964355735.1 Candidatus Woesearchaeota archaeon | reverse complement strand
TAAAATCAGAACAAGGTTCTGTTTTAATCTCCCCATTAATGCAGATTTGTCTAAAGAACCTGCTCCCCACAGGTCCACCGCTACTAGTAAGCAATTGTGTTCCAAGCCCTTTTCCCACATTTAAACTTTTAACAGAAAAAAAGAAGATTTATTCTCTAAATTTAGAAAACGAAATAATAGTGAAATTATTAGAAGAAAGAAAAATTTTTATAAATATTCCTCTGAAGGTTCAGTTTATATTAGTAGAGATTATAGAAGATATTTCTAGATTGAGAAATATAAAAAATCTAATTCTCTTTGGAAGTTATTCTAAACTTATCTTTACAGATAAGTCTGATATAGATCTTGCTATAATCCTTGATAATAAAATTACTAACAAATCTCGAATAGAGAAAAAAATATTTGCAATAACTCGCAAGATTTCAAGACAATTTAAAAAAGAAATTCAATGCCATTATTTTCTTGAAAGCGATTTAAAGCATAAAGAGGATATGCTTATCAAAGATATTCTAAGAAACGGGAAACAATTAATTTAGATTAAGTTTTTAGCCTCTAAAAGCCACTCACCAAAAACTATTTAAACTTCAAGTCTATAATTATAATATGCAAATAAGTAAAAAAGAGTTAACTAATTGGAGTATACATTCAATTATTAGAGTTAGCCCTGCTTATACTTGTTCGTGTTTTACAAAAAAGCTCTACTGATTTCTTCCTCTTCACTAAACTGAAAGGAAATACCTTAACATGACAAAACAATTTTTAATCAACGGCCTTGAAAGAGAATATTTACAGGATAATAGTGATAATGATTGCCCTCAGTGCAAAGAGCCAATAACAAATCCTCTATGTCACAATTGTCTTGGAAAAGGCATTGAGAAGTGGCTTTCTTTTTATCCAAATATAAAGAAAAAAGTCATGCCAAAAATAAAGTCCTATATCCGAGAAGTGAATAATATTGCTCTTGCTTCTATGGGCTGTGTCTCCTGTAAGACTAAGAAAGCAGCTCTTTGCCCATATTGTTTCACAGAAGGAGTTTTCCATATTTTGAAAAAGAATAAGGTGGATAAATCTGTAATAGGAGATTTCACAAATGTTTTTAATTTTCACTTAGAGCATAAAGGCTATATAGCAGATGCAGAAAAAGCTGGGATGTTTTAGATAAACCTATTCAAGAAATTCTAATTTTTTATTTCTAATTTCTTCTTAGAAAACTATCTATAAACTTTTTATTTTGCTCTTGATTAACTACTCTTTTTATTGTGAAAACATCTTTTCCATGGGTTCTATCAAGATTAACTCTATCAACTTTAACATTACTCATTGTTTTTTCGCGTATGCTTTTACTAAGTAAGACCTCGTTATTAGCCATAGCTGCTATTTTTTTAGCATCGAGAATTGTTCTACCTATATTCGTAAACTTAAGAACACCCTTCTCTATGCTGTCTGCCAGCTCTCCACAATTAACACCTATACCATAACTTAGATTATCATTTCTAAATTTCCTATTATGCTCTCTCAGATAATTATCTATGCTTACTGCTGCTTTTATAGCATCTTCTTCATTTTCTTTTTTCTTTGTTAAAAGAGGAGAAAATATCAGTATAATCTGATCTCCAGATACAAATGATACAGCTTTTTTATTATAAGCCTGTTCAAGAGAATTATTCAGACTTTCTTTTATTATTCCACCACTATTTCCTCTGGTTTTTATTGCAATAATACTTACAAAATGTTTTGACCCATGAATATCGGAAACCTGTTCTGCTTTTCTTATTTCAGAACCCAGTATAGACTCATCTATTTTTCTCTCTCTTATTTCTGGCCTTACTATCTCAACTCCGCCCTTTCTCTCTATCTGCCTATGTCTTATTCTGTCTCCACTCTTATCAAAATTAAATTTTCTGTTCTGCAGATATCTTCTACACAACACAAAAACAAATAATATAAGCACAGCAGCTATAAAAGCCCAGATAATTGGATAATTAGAAAATAAATACCTTGTTCTTTCTCCTATTTCCTGAACACTTATTACTCCTCCTGTAAGTGTCACAGATAAATACTCTTGCTTCGCTTCACTATCTCCTGTTTCGATATTATAAACTCCGTCAGGAGCAGATAACAAGAAAATGATCTGCTGTCCAACCCCAAGAGAGATTTCTTTTGACACTTCTTCATTTCCTATCTTTACACTAAATAAATCAGAATAAGGAACATTTCCAACATTTCTCACAGTAAGATAGCTTCCATTTATTGAAGTTTCTATTTTTTTCAATTCTTCTATTTCAACTAATTTTTCAGAGGATAGTTCTGCTTTTTGAATAAGTATTCTATCTTTTCCAGGAGAATTATTTAATGGAACAGAAAAATCAAGATTTTCATTAGCAGGAGTATATTTTTCCATCATGATTTTCTGCTGAGAGTCTATAATTTTAACAAAAACCTCTCCTTCTGTTTTATCTCCGGCTCGGTCATATAATGAAGGAATAAGAGCTATTGTCTCTCCTGGTTTTGCAGAAACTCTGTCTATTGCAATCTCTGCTCTAGCAGGAATTTGTTTTATCTCTAATCCCATTGTTTTTTCTCCAGAATTTAAAATATTTCCTTTATCATCTTTTTCATATACCCTAACATCTAAAGAATATGCTCCTGCTTTCATTGTTTCAGAAGTTTTCAAAACAACAGAAAAAACTCCTTCTTTAACAAAATCGCTTACACTTGTTGCTTCTCCAAGGCTTACGTCAATAAAAGCATTAGTTCCAGAACTGCCTAATTTTTCCCCATTTTTTTTCACAGCTTCTCCTGAGATAATAATGTTTTCTCCAGCATTATATTTAGAGTTATCTGCTAATCTTAAATTAACCTCTATAGAATCACTTATTTCAAAACTCCTGGTTAATTTCTCTTCTCCTGCATAACTGGCTTTTATAGAACAGCTTCCAGAAAGAGTCTTGATATAGTCTGGAATAAGTTTTCTCACTAGCGAGACATCAGTAGTTTCAGGAACATTTTGATATATTCCCTCAAATCCATTTGGGCATAACAAGGAGATTACAAGATAACCAGACTTTAGAGAATCTAATTTGACATTAAAATTAAGCTCATCTCCAAGGCTATATACACTATTTGGCTGACTTACTATAATTTCAGAGCTTATAGTCGAAAGTGCAAATACTACTATTACTATAACTGCTACAAGCATCAATATGTTTTTGTTCCCCATTTTCATATTTTTAGATAACAAGTGAGATATTTAAATGTTTTTGATTTCTCGACATTATGCCCAAATTCTCTTCTTTAATTTGAGCTCGTTATAACTAATTAAATAACATTAAACTGCCCTAATTTACTTTGCATTATCTTATAAAACTCCACAATTAATAAAACTACAACTCTGCTAGAATAAGTTCAGTAAGCTTTTCAAATAAAATTCTGAGTCTTTTTTAAATAGGATT
>CAYHEY010000094.1:0-3478 GCA_964355735.1 Candidatus Woesearchaeota archaeon | reverse complement strand
AGAAAGATTAAAAGCAAAAGGATTAAATCCAAAAAACTTTCAATCTTACATTGATTCTTTTAAATTTGGAAGCCCACCCCATAGTGGTTGGAGCATAGGTCTTGAAAGATTAACTCAAAAAATTTGTGGTCTAAACAATGTTAAAGAAGCGACCCTCTTCCCAAGAGACAGAGATAGACTTACTCCATAAGCATTCTTCTTCACTATTCTCCGCGCCCCATATTAAGAGGATTTATATACTAGAATAGACTTTAATTTATATCAAAAGAGAGTATGACAACAGCGCTTCAAGATTATGATTATGGGGTTAGGAGAACAACATCTCATTCTGGTTGTGATTGTACTCGCTGTCCTGCTTTAAATCCTCTTTCTTTAGATGAAATAAATACTCTGCTTGCTTTTGAAAGTCCTTTAGAAGATCCACTAACTAAATTAATTGATCAATTATCTCAAAGAGAATTTGAGATGGCAAGGAAAGCAATGGGGTATTTTGAGAATCTTTCACCAGAGTATAAAGAAAGTAGACGCAAATGGTTTGAGGATGCAGCATACTTGAAAAAAGTAAAGAGAGTAAGCGAATTAGGTCCAGATGTATTAATAAGAGAAGCTGACAGACAGAGGATTCATTTTTCACTTACACACCCATTAGGTACATGGATAGAGATTTCTAGTCCAGAACAAGCCATCGCTGTTTACAATTTATTATGGAAAACTATCAGAGTGCTTGGACCAGAAAGAAGCAAGAAACTAGGTTATTGTTTCTCTAATATCTAATTTTGGTTTTATTTTCCGCTTTAAATAAGTTTAAAAATTCTGTTTGCTAGTTTAATATATGAAAATTCTTGCAATAGGCGATTTTCATGGAAAATTTCCTGAAAAACTAAAGAAGAGGCTAAAGAAAGAAGAATTTGACCTGATTCTTAGTCCGGGAGATTATTGTGGAAACCGGGAATTAGCTAAACTTTACTTTAAATATGTGTATAGTAAAGATGAATCAAACATCCCAAGAGAGATTATGAAAAAAATAAAAAAATTAGATAAATTAAGTGTCCAGAAGGGGTTACAAGTTATCAAAGAAATAAAAGGGTTTAGAAGAGAATTTTATGGGGTTTGTGGCAATTGGGATCCAAGAGGTTATGAATTTGACATAGGCGGAATAAAAGAGGATTATGGAAGATTAGACTCAAGAAAATTTTTAAATTCTTTTAAGAATAATATGAAACTCATTGATTTCAAATATAAAAAGTTAAAAGAAGTTTTTATAGTGGGTGGCGGTTCTTCAACTAGCCCAGGAAAAGCAGATAAAAAAAGATTTAATAATATTCAAAAAATGTTCGACCAAAAAGAAGCAAGAGAAAGAATACACCTGATAAAAAAACATTATATAAAGAGAAATAATAAGTATAAAATAAAATTCCATAAAGCTATAAAATCTGGGAAAGATGTAGTTTTTTTAACCCACAATGCTCCTTATATGACTAAAATGGATAAAATAGGAAGAGGACCAAGTAAAGGGAAGCATTTTGGTTCTTATCTTGAGCGAATTCTGATAGAAAAATACAAACCCCGGCTAGTTATCTTCGGCCATATGCACGAGTATCAGGGCACACAAAAATTTGGAGAGAGTTTACTCGTCAATCCAGGACCTGCTGAAAAAGGCAGAGCAGCAATCATAGATTGGCCTTCCCTAAAAGTAAAATTTTTGAAGTAGGTTTAAATTTTCTCGAATTCAAAAGCTACAAAAAGAGAATTCTTCGGACAGTTTTTTATTCCTAACTTAAATTTTAAAACTTTTCTCATCATATTTTTAGATATCTTCTGAATTTTTCCAAATCTTCCTAAATCAAAAACTATCCCTCTTGCTTTTAAAAATTTGAAGTTATATCTTTCAATTTGTTTTATAATTCTCTTATAATCCCATTCAGTTAAATGCTCTGAAACAGAAGTTAAGTCCCTAATATGGAAGAATTTTTCTAATTTTGCTATAATTGTTTGGTCTATGGTCGGATAGGTCAATATTAGTTTTCCGCCTTTTTTTAGAACTCTTGATAGTTCACTTATCATTTTCAAAGGATGTAAAACATGTTCAAGTGTTTCTACTGAAACTATTTTATCAAAAAATTCTTTTTTGAATCCAAGTTTTTCTGTATTTCCTTTTTGAAAAAACAGGTTTTTTGGAGCCTTATTTTTTATTTTCTTAAATGCGTTTGGCGCTATGTCTAGAGCATATACTCTTCTGGCCTTTCTAGCAATCCTTAAAGATAAAGCTCCTTCTCCACAACCAGCATCTAAGATTATCTCATTTTTATTAGGTCTAAGCAGTTCTAATGAAGCATTATGCCTTTCTTTATGAAATATTTTACTTATATTTATTCCAAATAGCTTATAACCTTTTTTATATCCCTCTGTTGCATATTTATACTGATAGTATTCTTCAAGCTTTTTATTACTCTTGAAGCTCAATCTCTTTTTTTTCAAAATTGAACCCCAATCTTCTTTTTTCATAGAAGAATTATAAGGGCTAAACTTATAAATCCTTCTTTCTTATTAAAATCATGCCACTTGACGACAAAGAGAAAGAAGAAATACGAAAAGAAGCCCAAGCCATACTGGCAAAATTCTCAAAAGCTTTAGAAAAAATTAAGACAGCATCAGAAGGAAATGTTGAAAGAAAAGAAGACAGAAGAAGCGAATCAGATCATTTAAAACAAGATGACGACTTCAGAAGACTTATGTTTGAAAATGCCCCAACTAAAAGCGACGAGTTTATTTTCGCAGAGAAAAAATCATGGTAGCACAAACAATAAAACCGTATAGAAAAATGTTAGGAGGTAAAAGATGATAGGCGACTATGAAGTGAGACTTGGTCTGGCTACAAGAGCAGCCTCTTTAGATAGCACAATACCAAGAGAGATAAAAGAAAAAGCAAGAATTTTACTCCAAAAAATCTCAGAAACAGAATTTTATGAAGAAGCAAGAAAATTAATAGAAGAAAATCCCTTAAGAACAGAAGGGGGAAGAGAAGTACTTAGAGTTTAAAATGAGAGTAAATTTAATATGACTAAAAAAACAATAATCCTAATAACTGCATCAATAATTATAATAGTTCTGCTTTTAGCTATATTTCTTCGCTTCTCTGAAGACACTTGGATAAAAGACGAGAAAGGAATATTCATAAAACATGGCTCCCCCTCTTCTATACCTGCTCAAGTCAGAGAACAGCAAGAAGCAATAACCTGTGCTTCTCAGTTATATGCTGATTCCTTAACCTTGTATGCTAACCTTGAAAGTCAGTGTTTAGGAAGATGCAATTTCTACTCGGTGGATATAGTTCATGTTCCAAGAACAGAGCAAGACAATCTTGAACAAAATCAGTGCTCTGATTATAAAAATCAAGTAACAAAATATTTTATAGAATTAAACAGTCAGGGACAAATTGTGCGAGTGAGATAAATGACACAAAAAAATCTTGATAATT
>CAYHEY010000093.1:0-3524 GCA_964355735.1 Candidatus Woesearchaeota archaeon | reverse complement strand
TAAATCCAAACATGCTTAAAGAATAAAATATCATAAAAATTCCTGCCAGGATAGCTACCCAACTCCTCAATCCAATTGAAAAAGAAACCAGCCCGCCAATCATTCCAAATATTCCTCCAATAATAGTGTAAGAGAGAACTTTACTCCCACCATAAACAAGATGTTGTTTAAAACCTTTATGCCCATTTATGGCATTTTTAGCAGTATATGAAACAACAAATCCACCACACATAGAAATGCAATGGAGACCTGTTAAGAGTCCAGCCACAAATAAAAGAATCAAACTTGCTTTATCACCCATATCAGGAACCCCTATGCCTGAAAGATTAAGATTCATGAAATCAAATCCCTTAAAATAATATAAAAGCACAAGACCAACAACAACCACCACAGAGCCGATAATAAACCAGTCTTTCTTGTTTAGAAAATTATCTTCTCTCCCAGTTTCATCTTCATTCTTCTTCCCCCCTTCTATTTCCTCTTTTTTCATATCGCCAATGTATTTTGCTTCATAGCCAAGGTCTTTAATTATCCCTAAGATTTCTTTCTCACTAATTTTCTCTTCATCAAAATCTATTATTGCTTCTTCTTCAGCAAAACTTACATAAATTTTATTAACTTTGTCTTTTAGCGTTTTTTCTATGATGCTAGAGCATGAATTGCAATCCATCCCCTTAATCGAATATATTTTTTCCATTTTTTATAAATATCTTAGAAAAGTAATCTATTAAAGCATATGTATGAAACTAGTTTCACCGATTATGATTACACAAAAATTCCAAAAAACCAGAGCATAATTGCTAAAACAAGATGAATTAATGCAAGAGTTAATGTAAGAAAAGCAAAAAACATATGATTTTTAAAAACATTTTTTCTGAATATATGAACTGCAATACCAAGACTTGCTGTTATAAATAAACTTATTATTGTAAAAATTCCAAACCAAATTGCTAAAGGTGGTCCAAATAACATTTTACTGAACAATAATAACTCCTTTCATAGAAGGATGAGGTTTACAATGATAATTATAAGTTCCGACTATATTAAAGGTATGACTATAAGTTTGCCCTTTTGAAAATAAATCTGAATTAAGTTCACTTCCAGAATCGCTTGTAACTGTATGGCTCACAGAATCTGAATTTGTCCAGGTTATAGTAGTTCCTGCTTTTATTGTTAAGATAGATGGAAAAAAAGCAAAGTTCTTTATCTCGATATTATACTCCTTCGTAGCCCCTATACCAGAATTATCCGATACAACATTATTATTTTTTTCATTGCTGTTTTTATTAGAAAAGTTATTATTTTCAATCAGCAAAATCGCTCCTACGACTAAGATGATTATAACAATGCTAATGGTAACCCAACCCACTATTTTCATGTTTTTATATTATTTTCTCTTTCTTATATAGTTTTCTATTTAATTAATCAGAATATCTTCATCATCTTGCAGTTTTCTCTCTACTTTTTTCCCATTAATTTTTATAATTACTCCGGGAGAACCAACTATAGTACAATTTGAAGGAACATCTTTATTTATTATTACTGTCTCTGCGCCGATTTTTACATTATCCCCTATTTTAATTGGTCCTAATAAAGTAGAATGTGCTCCAATAAGGACATTATCTCCCACAGTTGGATGTCTCTTTCCAGTATGTTTTCCTGTTCCGCCTAAAGTTACTCCCTGATACATTACACAATTTTTCCCTATTTCCACAGTTTCTCCTATAACAACGCCCATACCATGATCAATAAAGAATCCTGTTCCAATTCTTGCGCCAGGATGAATCTCTATTCCAGTAAGAAATCTCATTATTTGACTGATTAATCTCGATAGAAATCTTAACTTAATTTTATAGAGACCATGACCGATATATCTATGAATAATAATAGAGTGCAATCCGGGATAAAGAATCGGTTCTAGTCCGCGTGCAGCAGGATCATTTTTGTATATTGCTTTTATATCTTCAAACATTTTTGTCGCATATTTATTTAATTAGAACAATATTGCTCATTCCTCTTCTTTTTCTCTCGACGAGCTGTCTTCCTTCAAGCGAATCAAGTATTCTTGTAACTTTTACTTTTCCTAGTCCTGATTGATCAACAATATCTGCCTGAAACATACTTCCTTCTTTCATCAGCAAGCCATAAATTATCTTTTCTTCTTTTCCAAGAAGTTTAAGATTCTTCTCTTTCTCTTCTCTTGTTCTCTCTGCAAATTCATCTTTTATCTTCTTAGTTTTAATTATTATCCTCTCTTTTTCTTTGTTAAATATAAGTATTAAACCAATAATTACGATTATGCCTATAATTACAAAGCTGATTATAGTCTGAGTTTTTATATCTCCATACATAGGGCAAGTTAATCCATGAGAGCAGCTTGTAGAGACAATTTTTGTTAGAGCACTATTAAATAAAAATACAATTATTCCAATTACAATAGCCAATCCAACAATCAAATATCCTACTTTTCTATTTTCCATTTTTTATCTGAATTTTTTTGCTTATTTAAGCTTTATGAAGTAAAAATCATTTAATCAAAGTAAGCAAAAAGCTTGTATTCTCTCTTGCTTTCAATGAATGAACAGCATTTTTATTCATATTAATAAGTATTCCGGGAGCCATTTTAATTTTCTTACCTTCAAGATTAAAAATTCCATTTCCTTCTACAACATAAATGATTCCTTGTTTTGTTGAAGTATGCTTGCTCATTTCTGTTCCAGCAGCCATGCAAAACAAATCAACAGAAACTTTACCGTTTTTTATTATTTCTTTGCTTGTAATTCCTTTCTTAGAGTATTCTATGAGCTTTCTTATATCTTTGTTCATCTTTATCCTTTAAAGTTTATTTTATTAAATTTTTTGTACATATTATCAAGAGTTTTTTTACTAAGATTCTCATCAGCCATGGGGTAAAGTATATTATCTTCTTTGAATATATGTTCTCTTATTAGTCTAATATAATCCTCTGAATTCTGAACTATATCCTTCGAATTATTTTCTTTCAGCCCTTTTAATATTCCTCTTACAAACTTTCTTCCTTCTTGATGTTCAAGTAGCATTTGCTTAACAGGATTACAATGAAAATTGTTCTCATTTTTACAGATTTCTTTAAACAAAATATCTTCTTCTTTTGCATGATGAAACTTATCAGCATATTCTCTTATGAATTCAACCATCTTTTCAAAAAAAGCTTTATTTATACTTGCTCCACTTTCAATCTTAGTACATTCCTTTCCAAGTTTTTCAACCTCTTTCAAAATTTTTTTGTGCTCCTTTATGAGCATCTTTGAAGTTTTAGAATTCATTTTTTATCCTCATAATTCTTAATTGCTTCTTGAAGTGCCTCTTCTCCTAATATTGAACAATGATGTTTTATCTGAGGAAGTCTGCCAACTTTTCTTAATATATCATTTTTATTTATTTTTTTAGCTTCTTCAAGCGTTTTTCCTTTTGCTACTTCACACATAGCATCACTTGAAGCAATAGCAGCAACACAGCCCATTGTTTGGAATGAAATGTCTTTT
>CAYHEY010000092.1:0-3526 GCA_964355735.1 Candidatus Woesearchaeota archaeon | reverse complement strand
TATTGTGGATTATATGGTAATTGATCCAAGACTTGATTTAAATACTGTAATTAGACCAACCCTAACAAGATTAGAGGATACTATTATTCTCCATTTATTTCAGAGGGCAAGATATAAAGTAAATGAAATAATTTATGTGCCTGGAGGGGTTCAAATCCCTAACTTTGATGGAAGTTTTCTTGATTATATGTTGGTTGAAATAGAAAGCCTACAAGCAACTGCTGGGAGATTTGAACATCCACAAGAACATCCTTTTTTTGAGAATCTTCCATTACCAATAATAACAAGAAAAAAAGAAGGAAGTCCTGTAAGAAAAACAGGTATAAATGTTAATCCAAAAATAAAAGAGATATATATAGAAGCAGTTAAAAAAATCTGTGAAGCTGGTGATGATAACCATTATGGCTCTAGTGCAGAGCACGATGTAGATTGCCTTCAGGCACTTTCAAGGAGAATTCATTTTGGGGATCATGTTGCTGAAGCAAAATTTCAACAAGATCCAGAGAGTTATACAACACTAGTGAAGATAGGGGATGTAGAAGGAATCAGAGCAAAATTAACAGATAAAGGGGTAGAACAAGCAGTTTTAGAGAGAGTTAGACAAAAGGGAGAGAGATATAATGTTAATCCAGAATTTATAGAGACATTTTATAGAGACAAGATAATTCCACTAACAATTGACGTGGAAATTGAGTATTTTATAAGGAGAGGTTTGGATTAATTGTCAGAGAAAGTAACCTGTTAAACAAGCGTCGTCCTTTATAAGAAATATAACAGTATCTACATTTTGATCTTAAACTACATTTGGAATTTACCATTAAAACGATTGTCTTCTTTTCTTGTTCCATAATAATATTACTTTACGAAAAGTTTAAATACTTTCTCCGAATATGATAACTATGAATTTCAAACAACTCTGGTGAGATTGATAATTTTTTCTTAGTTTCTACTCTATTTAAAATAAATTTTTCATATAAAATTTTAATAAAAATATTTAAAAACCAACAAAATCATAAAACAAAATGGCAGTATATAATCCAGAAGAACTAAAAGAAATATCAGAACAATTTAGCATAAAGCATCTTCTTAAGAATCATGCTTATGTAAATCTCCCAATAAATTTTTGTGAATCTTATTTGTTAGGGGTTTATGCTTTACTTCCACATATCACACAACTTAGAGATCTCGGATTATTTCCACAGGTTGATAGAGAAATAGCTGGGAAGGAGGAGGGAATATTCTCAGTCATAGAAGATTTTTTTATTGAGGGAATAAGAAAGAGGGCAAAAGAAGTCATTGTTGAGAAACAAGCTCTTGCTGCAATGTCTAGCTTACATACCAAGGCAACATATTCTGCTAAACCTCGTATGAGGGATAGAGAATTCCATTTAACTGAATATGGACACCATCTACCAGAAGATGCAGCAGAACAAATAGCCGGAATTTCCGCAGCAGTATTTGACTATGATATTGCTTTATCCAAAAATGGTTTTCTTAGACCTAAAGTAGACATTGCGATAGATAATTGTGGAATGGGAGGAGATATGCTAAGAACCCCTAATATAAGTACCCTCTCAGCTATAATTGCAGCAGGGGCGAACATACCGATGTGTAAGCATGGGTCTCCTGCAAATGCAGATGCGGGGAGACATGGAAGTAGTGATTTTGTTGCCATGATTCTAAATAAAAAAGATTTTGTTGAATTAATAGGCATCCCAAAAGAAGTAGTTGAAACAGGAATAGAAGAGCATTGTTTCGGATACACAGAGGCTTTAGACCAGGGTTATAAAAGAATTCATACCCTAACACACAGGGCTTCTTTTATTCCACATATGAATGATATAATCGGTCCTATGACAAATCCTACTCATAAGGATATTGCTAGGAAGAAAATTGTGGGAGTTAATCATCTCATTCCTCCAGAAATTGTGGCTAAAGCATTTAAAATACTAAATGAAAAAGGAGTAACAGCTTTAGAACATGGAATTTTTGTAAGAGGTTATGCGGATAAGGATATGGATGAAGGAATAGATGAATTATCTATAATGTGTGGAGGAAGTTTAATTGCAGAGTTAAGAAATGGAAAGATAGTCGGCCCGTATAGGTGTTATGCAAAGGACTTGGGGGTAAGAGAGGTAGAATATGAAGAGATTAATCCACAAAAGGATAAAGGGGGATTCAGTAGAGATATTCTTTTTGGGAAGGTTGGGGGCGGTGCTTTAGAGATGGTGTTAGCAAATACTGCTTTAATCTTTTATCTGCAAACTGGAAGAGATTTAAGAGAATGTTATGCTTTAGCGAGAGATGCATTCAGATCTAAAAAACATTTAGAAACTATCGAAAGATTAAAGGAGCATTTTAAATAAAATGATAGATCTAAAAAATAAAAAAAATATAATCGGGGTGATTCATTTAGCTCCAACAATAGGCTATGATAAATTTATTGACCATGAAACTTTGTTAAATAATTCTTTACATGATTTAAAATCTCTCGATGAAGGTGGTGTTGACGCAATCATGATAGAAAATAATTATGATTTTCCACATAAGATTGTTGTAAGTCCGGAAACCGTAGCTTTTATGGGTTATATTATTCAAAAAATAAAGGAAAATACAAAATTGCCAATTGGAATATGCGTATTATGGAATGATTATAGGGCTTCATTAACTCTAGCAAAAATTTATGGGTGCGACTTTATAAGAGTCCCCGTATTTGTAGACGAGGTTAAAACTGATTTTGGGGGGATAACTGGAAATCCTAAAGATGTTATTGAATTTAGACGAAAAATAAGCGGAGAAAATATAACCCTCTTGACAGACATACAAGTTAAACATGCGGAGTTAGTGAATAAAAGACCAATAGAAGAATCTGCAATAGAAGCGATTAACAAGGGATCAAATGGACTTATCATTACAGGAAAATGGACTGCCGATGCTCCTACAATTGAAGATTTAAAGAAGGTTAAGAAAATTACCGGAGAAATTCCAGTTGTTATAGGCAGTGGAGCAAACAAAGATAATATTAAATCACTTTTTGAATTTGCTGACGCTGTTATTATTAGCACTTCCTTAAAGGAGGGGGAAGTAAAGTCTCCACAAGAAGAGAGGAATATCAAGAGTTATGAGGCGAGAATAGATATAAATAAAGTTAAAGAATTTATAGATGTTGTTAAAAGTGTATAACATTAGATAGATCTAACTCCAACCAAAACATGATTTTGTCCAGTAATGGCTTTTGGAACCTCCCCCAAATAACATCTCCATCCTTGCTCTTCAATATATCTTTTTCTTACTAAATCAAAATAATCTGAAGGATCTTCATAAAGTAAAATTCTTGGATCTGGAGTATCTCGTAGTCTGTATTTTTTTCTATCTCTAATTCTATGACAACAAGTCATTAATGCAAAAGGAATTCCATGTGTGAGCCCTAACTCAATTATTCTATCTCCTAATTCTGCGCAGGGGTGAACAGAAACAATAACACTTTTTTCAAAATTACCATTTTTATCAGCGGAGACAACATCTT
>CAYHEY010000091.1:0-3576 GCA_964355735.1 Candidatus Woesearchaeota archaeon | reverse complement strand
ACACTTAATGATGTAAAAGATAAGATATTAATTAATAATAAATCTAACGTAGAAAAAAGTGAATAATTACCAAGCAGTCACATTCATAAGCATATATAAACCTCTTCTTATTGTACTTCGCATTGTTCTTTCGAAATTATATCTCCCACGACCCATTTCATTTAATCTCCCTGTCTCTATAGGTTTTCCATCTACTATTGTATAACCTATCCTTACCATACCAAGAGAAGAAAGTTTATGTAAAAGATATCTATCAGATTCATTTGTTACTTCAGCTCCTCTATAAAATCTTCTCATGAAATCATAAGTAGCTTCATCCATTGCTGCTCTTCCTCTTATACCCAATCTTGCCAACAAACCCATATACAATTAATTATTAACAACTATAAAAAGATTATTATAATAAAAAACCACTAAAACTCATCATAAGTTTCATCTAAAGAAGAATCTAAATCTTCTCCTGTATCTTCTTCAAGAGGTTCTTCTTCATAAACTTTTTTGCTTTTAGATTTCATTTCTCGCATTTTTCCAACATTAGATTATGCTTTTTAAAGTTTATTAGAATCTAATATAACTATTCCCCTCTCTTCATTCTTTCTATCGCTTCTTGGTCTTCTTTAAGTTTTCTCTCTGCGCTTCTGATTTTATCCTGATTTTTCAAGCGATTTATTTCTGCCTGAGCTTCCTGCAGTTTTCTTTCAGCTTCTTCTATTGCCCTTGATTTATTATCGTGTGCAGACATAGAAGCTTTCCACTCGCTTAATTTCCTTACCTTAATTTCTGGAAGCACTCTTTCTCCTCTTCTTCTAATTATTATCCTAACAATAAAAAAGATAATTACTACTAAAAGAATACCGCCTAAAATATAAAGAATAATTGTTGAAGTATTGCTATCCCCAAACAAAGTAAATCCTGTCACGCTTGTTTCAGTTTCAATAAGCTCTTCACTCTCATTTACTTCTCCTGTTAGATTCTGCTCTGTTATATTAGCAGATATTGGTGTTTCTACAACTTCTGGCTCTTCTACTTCTGTAACTGTTGCAAAAATAGTTTCTCCAGTAATGAACGGGCCTGCTTCTTCCATAGAAATAATATTTTCTGGCTTGACAAACTCGCTTATATTTTGTATCCAGTAAACAACAACTTTTAATTCCTCTCTATCTGTTCCTAAAATATAATTGAATCTTCCTGAACCATCTGTCTCTCCATTTACAGTTTGGAAATATTTTCCAGTATCAACATCCCTGAATCTTACAACAATCTGTCTATCAGGTGTATCAGTATCAACATTAACTCCAACTTCATATTTGAACTCTGCTACGACTAAAGGTATAACTAATAATGTTAAAATCACTATCCCTAAAAAAATTTTCCTCACCATCTTTGTTTAATCAATAAATAAAGTGTGCTTTATAAATATTTTTATCACAAAAGATAAATTATAAAAAGCTATATAATCTAAAATTAATATACGAATATTAAAAAGAGATGAAAGGAGGTATTAATAATAAAAATGGCTAAATTAGATAAAAATAAAGTTGGTTTAGTTGTTGGTGTTTTCTGTGCTTTGCTTCATGCTGTCTGGGCTTTGATAGTATTAATTGGAGTCGGACAAAAAATACTTGATTGGGTACTCCCGCTGCATTTTATTGATAACCTATATTCTGTAACAGCTTTCAGTATAACAAATGCATTAATATTAGTTATTGCTGCATTTATTGGAGGTTATATTATGGGTTGGGTTTATTCTGCATTGTGGAACTGTCTCAACAAGAAATAAATTTTTATTTTTCTTTTTTATATTCTTATCTTTCCTTTCTGCCAATCTTTAATAATAAATCTTGCTGTTTTGTCTTCATCAACTTTATTTCCTTTATTCAAAAAACTGTTTTTTCTTCCAAGTTCTTCTATTAGTGTTTCTGGATTTCCTTCTGCAGATATCTTATAAAAATTTTCAAAAACCATTGGATATTCTCTCATCAAATCAGACACAACAAATTCAGGATTTTTTATCTGTCCGTAAGATTTTGCTCCTACTTTTGCATTTTTAGATAATGTTCTATTATCTGAAGTAGAATATTCTTTTCGAGGTATAACTCCCGGGCTGTCTAATAAAGCTATCCTGGAAGTAAGCCTTATTTTTTGTATTGATTTGGTAAATCCTGCATCTGCTCCTATTCCTGCTGAAGTTTTTCCTGTAATAAGATTAATAATTGAACTTTTTCCTGTATTAGGATATCCAATAACTCCAACAATTATCTTATCTGAAACTATATCAACAGGTTTAATATTATTAGACAAAGCCTTTATTTTATTCCTTAATTCTTTTATTCCCTTTCTTTCAATACACGAAACAAAAACCTTTGGGTTTAGCATTCTATCTTCTTCGCTTACTTTTTTAATATCAATTAAATCTGACTTGTTAAAAACATAGATTATTTTCTTGTTCTCTTTTTTAATCTGCTTTTCTAATTCAGGATTTCTTGTTTCCTTGATAAATCTTGAATCAAGAATTTCAAGAATAATATCAGACATTCTTACTACTTTTTCTGCAAGCAAAGGATATTTTGCCTTTTGTTTTTTTATATTTTCAAGATGCCCTGTTCTTTTTGAAGAAAAACTATATCTTTTTTTCATTTACGATTAAAGGAAAAATAGTTTATAAAACTAGAACTTTCATAAATAAACGAAAAAGAGAATGTATAAAATATATCTTAATAATCAACAGAGAACACCCACGCCAGAACAACAGAGTAAACCAAAAAAAGAGCTAAAACATAGAATATATAAAGTGTTAATAATGGTATTTTTAATGGTTAAAAAACGATTGCAGAAAAAACAGCCAGAAAAAAATTGTTTTGGGACAAAAGAATGGTCTGAAAATTCAGGTATTTGTAATGGATGTGAAAAGAAAAATGATTGTGGTAAAATTAAAGATAAAAGGGCTAATCCCTAGTAGTTTAGGAGCTCACTTTTTTATAAACTAAACAGAAAGATAAACAGTTAAATCCTTAAATTCTGGAGAATTAGCACAAGAAGGAATTACTCCGTTTACAAAAACATTTGTAATTTGCTCCAATCTTTTTAATTCCCTTTCAAAAGTTTCAAGATCACGAAACTGCCTTTGAACTGCTCCATGAGAGCCCATACAAATAAGTCTCACTTCATCATTATTAACATCAAAAACTCCAATAAATGGCTGATTATTAGCATCCAATAAATAACCTGTAGCATTATTAGATGTAGGAATATAAATTTCTTCTCTTTCTGCAAATTGTTGAACCAATCTTCCAGAGGAATTTCTAAATATCTCGGCTTTTCTTGCCTCTAGGACAAAGGTGGCTTGGTAAACATTATCTTTTCTAGACACAATTAAACCTCCGCTATGCAATGGAGATGGTAATGAAGCTGGCCTATATCTTACTTCTGCAGTACTCCTAACTCTTTCTACATCAGGATCTACTTGGTTAGCTTTCCAACTTTCTGAATTATCTGCCAAAGATTTATCCACGCTGTTTAAAGCAGAATATACAAAACCAATATCTTCAAACTGTATTTTCATGCTTCAGAAAGCCT
>CAYHEY010000090.1:0-3617 GCA_964355735.1 Candidatus Woesearchaeota archaeon | reverse complement strand
AGATAAGAACCTTCCTAGAAGCTGTAGGTCCGAGCCTTCCTCTTCAGGTTTCAAAACATATCGGAATAAATACTCTCTTCGCGTCTGCTTTTCTGTCAGAACTCTCTTCAGAAGGAATAGTAAAAATAAGTCATATGAAAATAGGAAGCTCTCCTCTTTATTTTACTCCTTCTAGAATAAACTTGCTTGAAAATTTCATAAAGTTCTTATCAGGAAAAGAAAAAGAAGCTTGTCTTCTTCTAAAAGACAACCAGACTCTTCAGGACGATATTCAAACACCCGTAATAAGAGTTGCCCTTAGAAGCCTCAAAGATTTTGCCTTTCCATTCAAAAGAGAAAATAAAATTTTTTGGAGATACTTTTTGATAACCGAAAAGCAGGCTAATGATATGGTTTGGGGAAGAGAAAATGAAAAGGAGATAAAATTAAAAGAAGAAATAATAATTGAAAAACCAGAACCAATAAAAACAATACTAATAGTAGAAGAGAAAAGACCAGAGATAAAACCCCTAGAGACACATGGTGACAGCGATATAATAAAAAGAATAGAAAAAGAACTTCTTGAGAAAAAGATAGAGCTTGAACAAGCAAGAAAATCTGTTCTTGACATTCAGAAGATGGAGGACGAAGCACGGCAGAATAAAAGTCCTGTTAAAGAGAGAAAAAGTAAAAAAGAAACTTTTCTCGATGCGATAAAAGCACTTCTAAAAAAGAAAAATATAGAGCTCTTAAAATTAGATAGTTATGATGAAAAAAAAGTATTTGCAAAGATAAGAATAATAGACAAAAATTATTTCTTGGCAGCATTTAGTAAGAAAAAGTTAGACTATTCTGACCTTCTAAAAGCCTCAAAAAAGGCAATAGCTAACAATACAGACTATATTGTCTTTGCCAAAGGAGGGCTATCAAAGAAGGCAAAAGAGACAATAGAAGCCTATAAAAGGTTGGCAAACTTTGAAATAATAGCAGAATTGAGTGATTCTCAAGAACAACAATCTTTTTAAATCCACATTAAAACACTATTATATGGGAAGAGTAAAAAGCGCGCTTATTAAAAGAACAGCAAGAAGTTTAGTAAAAGAGAAAAACGTGTTTAGCGGAGAATTTAATAATAATAAAAATCTTTTGGGGAACTCTATGCCTAGCAAAAGATTAAGAAACAGAATAGCCGGATATGTCACAAGAATTCTAATGAATAAAGAAAAGAAACATAAAATTTCAGAGACAAAATCGACAGAATCAGAAGAATAGACAAGATAAGAAAAAATGACAGAAGAAAAGATTACACATCAGGAAAAGCGAGACAGACCAGATGAAAATATAATTTACATAGGCGAGAAGCCATTTATGAACTATGTTACAGGCGTTGTAACACAATTTAAGACAAAGGATCAAAAAGAAGTAATCATAAAAGCCAGAGGCAAGTTCATCTCAAGAGCAGTAGATGTAGCAGAAGTATCTGCAAAAAAATTCTTAAGAGAAGAAAATATAAAAGTTAAAGACATCAAGATTAACAGCGAAGAGTTTGAGAACAAAGAAGGCAAAAGAGTCAATGTTTCTACTATTGATATTACTTTAGAAAAAAGCTGATTTCTAAGAAATTGCAAAACTTTATATATAACCTCTCCTTATAATTAACATGCAGAAGTCAACTAATTCGAGTTTTAACAAACTTAAATTAGTGATAACTGTCATTAAATACTAGAAGCCTAATTCAATAAGGGCTTTTAGAATTTCTGATCATATATTAAGGTAAATTCTGGGTCTTTGTTGTGGCTTCTCAAATAAATGCGCTAGGAGGAAAAAATGAATACTATGATATATCGACAGGCATATTGTCATGAAAATGGAGTAGAATTTAATCCAGATATGGATTTACTAGAATTAGTTGTAGAAGGAAGTTCTTCAGCTAGTGAAACCATCTCAGATCATAAAAGCCCCCTATCTAAGATCGATGATGAATGGGAACTCGATATGAGCGATATGCACTAAAACAGAAACAAAATTTTATTTTTTATTTTTATCTTGTTTTTTATTCTTCTTATCAATCAAAACATCCATTTTCTTATTAATATCTTCTACATTTTTTGTTATGGCTTTAATGTGAATATTATGTCTTATTTGAGTAATTGTTCTAATAATAAGAAATATAAAATAGATTAATAATACTATTCCAACTGCTTGAAAAATCTTGACTAAATTACTGACTCCAGGAAGCTCTATAAGTTTATTCAATACTGTTGAAACCAATGAAGAATTCTGCAAAGCACTAATATTCTGAATAAGGTCAACCATTTTTATCTAAGATTTATGCTTGGTTGAGATTTATTATATCTCTTATTTACAAAAATAGCTAGATAAATAAACAAGCCAGCAACAATCAGAGCAACAACAAACTTAAGAATATCTCCTGTTCCCTGCCAGCCCCTCATAAATCCATATATAATTAATACCAAACCTGCAAAACTTATTCCTGCAGAGATATTAACCATTGAAAATAAAAACAGACTCACAATAACTAAAATTATTCCAATTATATTATTTATGATAAATAAATTCTTTCCATAAACCTTAGATGCCTCCATAAACCTATTATTGCACTCATCGAATTTTGTTTGTGTTTCATTATTAAGAACCGCCCCGCTTTTCACCATCTCTCTGCATTGTAAAACACTAATATTATCTGAACAGACTTCCATAGTTGTGATAATTTGCTGAGGATAACTGCAGTTATAGCTCTCCCATGTTGGTTCTTTATAAAATACTTGTGTACCAAGCATAACTACAATGAACAATATAACAGCTATTCCTATTCCAAAAACAACATTCATTACTTTCATTTTTTTGTTTTAATCGCTTTTTATTCAAATTAATAAGTCTACTAAGCTTTAAAAATCCTTTTAATTTAGCTTTAATATGGCTGCTTAGCTCAGCGGTAGAGCATTGCTCTCATGAGGCAGGGGTCCCCAGTTCAAATCTGGGAGCAGCCATTTTATTCTTTTTTATTTAGATTTAAAAGGAATAATATGCAGATGAAAATGCATAACAACCTGTCCAGCAGATGAAAAATTATTTTGAACAATCTTAAATCCTTCTGCTTTTCCTTCTCTAATTAATCTTAAACCTTGTTTTTTAGCCAAATCTAAAAGTTCTCGACCAAGACTAGAAGGCATATCAAGAAGAGTTTTATAATGTTTTTTAGCAATAATCAAACAATGTCCAACATTAACTGGATGGAGATCATTTATAACAAAAAAGTGATCATCTTCATAAAGCTTCTCTGTTTTAATCTCCCCACTCGCAATCTTGCAGAATATACAATTTTCTTTGTCTTTATCTTGCTTTTCCATAATTTCCTTAGATTTTCTCAGATTAAAAACTTATCCAAAATAACCACTTCTAGACCTATCAACTTCGTGCGAAATCTTCTCAAATTCTTTCTGTCTATACTGTAATTGATATACTATCTTTTCTATCTGTGCTCCTAACAAAAATGCTAATACAATTAATATCAATGAATAAGGATTCAAATATATTCTGAAAAGCAGATTAAGGACATAATCTGGTTGACACTTAACTTCTTTATAATCCTCACTTATAGAATTACATAAATAAGG
>CAYHEY010000089.1:0-3704 GCA_964355735.1 Candidatus Woesearchaeota archaeon | reverse complement strand
GATGCCTTTTCCAAGCAAAGCAAGCCAGACTTTTGTCTCATAGATATTAAGATTAAAATAATCTTTTATTCTCTTGATAAGGTCTGGTCGAACTATCATTGATGATATCTCCTGCCATCTCTTACAAGTTCTGGACCAAAAGAAAAAGGGTTTCCTATTGTATCTGAATAGCGCGCTCTTACAGAACTATAGAAATCCCAAATAATACTTGTTTTAGCTACTTCTCTTGCGATTCTAGCTCTATCTTCATCTGTAAGTTGCTTAAATTCTCTATGAGGCATTGGTAATGTTTGAGTGTGTTTCATTTTATTAGGTATATTATTTGTGTAATTTTTACTACTCACCATAGAAACATGGCTTTATAAATCTTTTGCTATTGTTGTTCTTATTAAGTAACTACACAATAAAAAGGTTATTTAGAAGATAGAGCAAGAGAGATTAATAGATTAGCTGATAGAAAAATGGGTATAACTGGTTTTAGAAATCCTAGTGAATAGTTCTTAGTATCTATTTGGGGGTTTATAATCCTAAAACAAACCAGGCAACAAGCATTCCGAAAAATATTCCTATTGTTAAGTAAGGCATTGCAGGATAGGCTTTGCCTTTTTTTGTGAAAAAAAGAAGATAGGCTAAAGCCAGAAAAGCAAAAAACATTACTATTAATGCTCCTAAAAGACTGTGGAAAGTGTTATAGAAGATACTTATGGCAATCATCGGAAAAACAATATCTCCTCCCCCGAGCATTGCAGCACTTATCTTTATCTTGTTCTTTTTTATTATATTTTCAGGTATTTTTTTATTCTTATATTTTATTTTTAGCATTTCGATTCTTTCTTTTATTTTTTTATCAGCATAGGGAATGAGAAAACCACCAAATACTCCTATCTCGTCTATTTGAAACTTGGCCATCTTAAGCATTAGCTTAGATTTCCAGACAGCCCACATGTCATAAATCGAAATAAGAATAAGGAGGGTAAATATTGTCCAAATATTTAAAAGAGAAGCGAATATTGCTGCAATTCCTGGATAGATAAAAAGTTCTGTAAGATTATGAATGATTATATTTCTTTTAAATATTTTAAAATAAGCGAAGATTAAACCTAAAAAGAGCGCAATCCAGCTAGCATTTGCTATCTTCGACTCGGTTAAAAAAACATTTAGAGTTATACTTAGCGCAAGAATAACAACAAGAAAAAACCATATCTTAAACAGCCATTTAGATTTTATTTTTATTAGAAAAAAAATAAAGACAACAGCGACTATAAAACCGATAATTAAACTAACTAGAAATTGAGTTTGAAAGTCCTGGGTATCTTTTATCTGGTCTTTCTGGTCAAAACCGTAGGGAATAATATTTCCATTATTAACATAAAAGTTTACTACATAGAGTCCTATGAGCTGAGCTAGAATAAATCCCAGCATCAGTATAACTGTAATTTTTGCTTTGTGTTTGATGTTATATTCCTCCCTGTTTCTTCTTTTTTATAGCTCTATATAATTAGATTGTAAGAGTTGTTTTTAAATCTGTGGCTCTTAGGAGATTTAAAAAGTGTTTAGTAATATAAGATAAAACTAATTATTAACAGTATAAAACCTTGAAACAAGCTAGTTCGAGAAGGATTAGCAGATTGAGTATAGGGGGCTTATTGATTAAGTCTTTGAATTTTATTTGATAGATATTTTAACTGATAGCAATCTTTAAATATATAATCTACCTGAATAAAATATGGCAGAAAAGAAACAAATAGGCGAAGTAACAGACTACTTCCAACATGTCAAAGCTGCTGCTATTAAACTTTTCTCTGGCCTGAAAGTAGGAGATAGGATAAATATTCAGGGTGGAGAAAAAGACTTTGAAATTAAAGTCTCTAGCATGCAGATAAACAGAAAGCCTGTAAAAGAAGCAAAAAAGGGTGATGAAGTAGGAATTCTTGTGCCTGAAGATGTGCATAAGGGATATAGAGTCTATAAGGCATAAAAAGAAGAAAGTAATATTTCTAAGAGTAATAAGATAGAGATAATGAGAAATATGTTATTATAACAGAATATTAATAATATCTTAATAATTATTTGTGATAATAAGTTCTTATTGTTAAAGTCAATTTTTATAATTTATAGCTATGGATGTTCTAATTAGAAGAACATATATTTGTTGTATAAACTTATTATAGAGTAGGATTTAAGAGATTGTTTAGTTAGAACAGCTTCATCTGTTTGCTGCCTTCGGAAATCTCTTTAATATTTATATTGAAAACTTCGAATATATTCTCGACAGCAGGAAGAAGCTGGTGCTCAAGATAGTACTTAATATTATACTCGCCTTTTTCATCCTCAAGCTTTACTTTTTCTCTTACTAAATCTTTCTTTTCGCGAGTTTCTGCTATAAAATAAATCATTGGCATTCCTATACTGAGAGGAATGCCTTTTTCATGCATCTTTTGAGCAGCAATAACATGGGGAGTAATTGATTTGTATTCGCTTAGAGGTTTTTTTAGTTGGGTTCTTATGAGTATTTTTTCTCTATCTATCTTTCTAGTTTTGAGCTCTTTTATGGTTTTTTTAACTAGTTCAAGAGCTTTAACATGATTGCCTTCTTTCAAAATTAATTCTAATACCTTGCTTTGAAGCTCTCTTACCAAAGGACACCAGTCTCTACGAACTGTCTCAAACCCGCGGATTTTCATCTTAGCTTTTTCATTTATGAGAGCATATTTTTTCTTTGCACCTGATTCTGAGGTTCTTTTTGTAACCCAGATCCCTCTTTCATAAAAATCTTCTAATTCGAGCTCCATTATGCCTGGAAGACTTTTATTTATTTTCTCCAGCAATTCAAGAGTCTGTTTTTTTGTATTCTTATTTAAAGTAAAAGCTATGCTATCAGTATCTGAATAAATAACATTAAAGCCATTTTTATTAATCAAATCTATTGTAGCTTTTGTTGAATCTCTTGAAATAGAAGTTGTTGCTGCGCTAGCTTCAGGACAATAATATCTTGCTCCGAAAAAGCCCTGATAACCATAGGAAGCATTTGCAAGAAGTTTGTAAGCATTTGACCTGGCTTTTGTAAGATTATTTTCATTCTTTTTATATTCTGATTTGAATTTTTTTCTTTTTTCTATTATGTCTTGAAGCATTAAAGGAAAAAGGCTTGGTTTTTTTGAGAAATAAAATTTTTTGCCTGAAATATCCACTTCAAGACTATCTTTTTCTTTAGATTCAAGAAGAGTTGTCTTTGAGAGATTATAGGTGACTATTATGCTTGGCCAATAACTTGTGAAGTCAAACATGGCTAAATTCTCGTATAAGCCTGGATTTGGCTGAAAAACAAAAGCTCCTTCATACTTCTCCCTTGCTCTTCTTATTTCTATCTCGTCATTTAGAGGTCTTTTTTCAGCTATTTCATTAAAATCCTTGAGATGATGAAGTATATAGTCTTCAACTAGCTGAGACATACCTGAACGAGTAATATCCCATAGGGGCTCTTGAATTATTCTCGAGAATTCGAGCATATCTGGCCAGAACTTTTCTGTAAGTTTATAGGCAAGAGCAGAATCCTGGAGATTATATTCAAAATAATCTTTCCATTCTTCTTCTTTTCTTTTATTTGTTGCTTTTTTGCTGTCAAAATCTTTTTTTCCTTCTCCAAGCAGTTCAAGAGCAACTTCATGAAGTCCGAGTGTTTCTGAATAGATCGGAAGAGCGTC
>CAYHEY010000088.1:0-3709 GCA_964355735.1 Candidatus Woesearchaeota archaeon | reverse complement strand
GGATTCTTGATAAATCAAAGAATGGGTGATAAAATGATAAAAATATTGAATTTTAAGATAACTAAAGAGTTTATTAAATTTGCACTTGTGGGTGTTGTAAATACTTTGATTAATCTATTTGTTCTATATATTTTAACTGAATTTTTCTCAGTTTGGTATATTCTATCTTCATTTATAGCTTTTTTAGTAGCTGTTACTAATAGTTTTATAATGAACACACTATGGACTTTCAAGAGCGACATTAAATATAAACCTGCTATTAGATACAGCAAATTTTTTGTAGTTAGCATTGTAACTGCATTAGCTAATATCCTCTTCCTTTATGTTTTTACAGAATTTGTTGGTTTATGGTATATGCTATCTCAGCTTATTGCAATAGCATTAACTTTAATGATGAATTTTATAGGTAATAAATTTTGGACTTTTAAACAAGATGGATAAGAAATTATTCTTTACGCTAATAATTTTATTAGCTTCTTTATTCTTATTTTATAACCCTCTATTCAGTAATCAACCATTGGGCTTAGATACATTAGGGCATATAAGCAAGGTTTCTTACCTTAAACTCTATCCTTTAGCAAATTGGGATATGTCTTGGTATTCTGGAACTTTGTTTTTAAAGTTATATCCCCCCTTATTTTACTATTTAACAGCAATATTTCCTAACACTTTCTTTGCAGTAAATTTCTTAAGTTTTATGAGTATATTTCTAACTTCTTTGGGCATTTATCTTCTTGTAATTTATAAGACAAAAAACGAGAAAATTGGTTTATTTTCAGGTATTAGCTACCTGAGTGTTTTAAGTATATCTTATTATTGGATTAGCACTGGCAATTTGCCCTATTTCTTCGCTTTGTGGACTATTCCATTTTCCTTATATTTACTTGAGAAATCTATACTTGAAAAAGATAAAAAATATATTATTTTCTATTCTTTAGTCTTTGCAGTAGGAATACTTACACACGTTATTGTTGGATTTTTAATTGGGGCTTTAATGATTTTAAGGTTATTGTTTGAAGGAGTCAATATTAAAAATATAAAAAAAATATTTATTTTTGGAATAATTCCAATATTATTATCTTCTTTTTGGTTTATTCCATTTTTATCTTACTCTATTTCTTCTGGAGTGTATGAGGGGTATGTTCCAAAACCAATCCAATTATTTGGGTTTGGAGATAATATTTCCTGGGGATTACAGGCTGGAGGTATTGGAATATTAGCTTTTTTATTTATCTTATCTTTATTTTTATCTAAAAGATATTTCAAAGATAAGATAATACTTCTATATTTAAGTTTTGTAATTATTTTGGGTTTTCTTACTTTAGGAGGATTAGGAAATCATTATCCTTTGGGCGTTGACCCTGTTAGGTTTGTTTTACCTTTATCCATAAGTTTATCGTTGTTTCTAGGATTAGTCATGTATAAAATAAAATTTTATGAAAAAAGATATTTGCTAATGGGGCTATATTTAATCTTAATAGTGGGGCTTTTTTGGAATTCACAGATTATTAATAAAAATTTGGATAGATTTTCTTACTATAAGGATGATGGAAGATATAGAATCTTTCAGAATATAATGAATCAAGAAGATTTTCCATTAAAAAATGAATATGATAATTATCGTTTTGGAACTTCAAAATTTATTTTCGGAGAAAACTTGAATTATTTTATGCCAAATATTCCACAAACCTTTGGTTATCAAGACGCAGGTATGCTAAATGCTCCAAGATATTATGATATGCGCTGGCATATTTGGCTGTCGGATGATATTAATGGAGCAATCTATTGGTTAGATTGGTTTGGTATTAAATATTTTGAAGCAGAAAATAAGGATTTTATTGATAAATTTAAAAACGATTCAAGGTTTAAAATAATTATGAATTCTTCAAGCAGGTATGATTTTACTATGTTTGAATACACAGAGGCAAAACAAATTATTTCTCTAGTAGACTGGATTAATGATACTTCCTTTGGGAAAGAAAAGAACTTTAGTTGGGAAAGAAAAAGTCCAGATAAGGTAATTATAAAATATAGTTCTATAGATAGTAATGATGTGATTTTATTTAGAGAATTTTATCATAAAACTTGGAAAGCAAAGGATTTAGAATCTGGAAAGAGTCTAAAAATACATAAAACCTCTATAGGGTTTATGTTTGTCAATCCTTCTTTAAGTTCTAAAGGCGTAGTCTTTTATCAAAGTAAAACTCCTGAAGAATATGCAGGTATTATATTCAGTTTAGCGGGTATAGCAATACTTGCCTTTATTATCTCTAGAAAAGATAAGTATAACCCTGTTAAACAAAACTAAACAAAAACCTCCACGATGCCCTCGCAAGCATCAGCAGAAGAGCACCAAATTTTTTGTCCCTACCTTTATATGACGAAAACAAAAGGAAAAGCCTTAAAAAGACAGAGTATTGTTTAAACTATGAATAAAGAACAAAAATCTTCTATGAAGAGTAATCCTAAAATAAATGACCATATATTTAAAGAACTCCTAAAAAGAGGATATTCTCTTGAAGGAAATACAAGAGTCTGGAATTTAGCTGACTCAAAATTATGGTACTTAACTCCGGGTCAAGCTCAGGCTTTCTTAGATTTAGAAGATGAAGTCAAGTATAAGAAAGAAGTAACTCAAAAAGAAATTGATTTAATAGTAGAGAATATTAATTTAGTAATAGAGACTGTAGGAAAAGGACCTATAAATATCATAGATATTGGTTGTGGAGACGGCAGAAAAGCCTCAATATTTATCGATGGTCTTAAAGGAAAAGTAAAATTAAGGTATTGTCCTATAGACATAAGTGATTATATGGTTAAGAATGCCTTAAAGAGAATAAGAGATATGGATGTTGGAGAAGTAGTGGAATTTCAATGGAATATCTCAGATTTTGACAATTTAGAAAATGTAGCTTCTTTATTAAAACAAGGAGAATATAGAAGAAATATCTTCTTGCTTTTAGGAAATACTCTAGGAAATTTTGAAATTAATGAAATGCTCTATCAAATAAGAACTGCTATGAATGAGGGAGATCTTCTTATTATAGGAAATGGTTTAGATAATAGACACCCAGAAGAAATTGTAGATTCTTATAACTCTGAAACTTTCAATAAGTTTTCTATTGGTGCTATAAAACAATTAGGCCTTGAAGAAAAGGATGTTACTTTCGGAGTAAGATTTAGAAATTCAAGAATAGAATCTTATTACACCCTCGTAAGAGAAAAATCTCTTTCTTTTCTCGGCAGGACTGTAAATTTCAGTAAAGGAGATCAGATTATAGTTATAATCTCTTATAAATATGATAAAGACAATTTTATAAGTTTTTTGAAAATGTATTTTGGACTAGTAAATACTTTCTTTTCTAAAGATGGATCTTATTCTTTAGCTTTCTGTCAAAAATAATAGTTCTCTAAATAAGTCTTAAGGGATTAAAAGAAATTAGGAAATCTTTATTTTTTCTAATCTCTTCAAATCTTTCAGAAGGATGCAGATAATATGAGCCCACGAAGATTTTCCTTCTATCCTCAGTTCAAATCTCTATTGTAAAATTTAAGCTTTCAGCTTAAAGAGAATATATGAGCCCACGAAGATTTGAACTTCGGACCCCCGCCTTTCTTAGCAAAAAGAACCAAGGTTCTTCTTGTAACATCTCCTTTTTTCAGGAGGTTGCATATATCTCTAACGAGACACATTCTTATAAGAGCGGTG
>CAYHEY010000087.1:3118-3715 GCA_964355735.1 Candidatus Woesearchaeota archaeon | reverse complement strand
CCATTTATAGATAGATTTATGCGAGGAGTTATGAGGGTAGAAAGCCTGAAAATGCTCTTGCACCTTTCTTGTTGAAACTCCCCTGTAAAATAAATCAACTCCACAAGTTATCTTTTGTGGATTGTTCCTCATTCTAAAGAAGCCGTAATCTATTGTAAAAGTTTTTCTGCAATCTTTACATTTGTATCTTTGGATTATGCCTCTATTCTCGGTCTTTCTTGTAGTCCATTTTATTACATTTGTAGATTTACAATTAGGACAGATTATTTTTTTCTCGTCTGTATTTTGTGTATTTTCTTTTTTCATATTATTACTTTGTATAGTCATACTATATATAGTAATATAGACTATTTAAACCTTTCTGTTATGAAGTATTACCACATATAGTAATGTTTATAAAGTATGATTGAGTAAGAATAATATGCCTGAAATTGAAGTTAAAGTTAAAGGATATAAATGTAATAACTGCTCTTATGAGTGGTTACCTCGTTCTAATAAAGAGAAGCCTCTTATTTGTCCGAAGTGCAAGAGTGCAAGGTGGGATTTACCTAAGAAATTCAAAGAAGAAAAGTTTAAAAGCAAGAAATGACTGCTATT
>CAYHEY010000087.1:0-3108 GCA_964355735.1 Candidatus Woesearchaeota archaeon | reverse complement strand
TTGTAATATTCAATAAATGAATAATTCAGGCGCTTGCGCAACATTCCACCCGTCAAGGTTTATGTTATAAGTCTTAGCCAGCCCAATCAGCTACGATTGGGGTTTTTATCTCTAAACATCTTCGCTACTCAAGTTAGTTTCGGATGTCTCTGCTTTGAGACCTGAATTATTATTATTTTTGAAATAAACAAATCTTTTTTTCTCGTTGGTTGTTCTTTTCAATCTTTTTTCTTTTACAAGTGATAGAAGAATAGGAGACATCTTAGATAAATCCACTTTATATCCCTCTTCTCTAAGCTTTTCCTGAATATTTCTCATAGTCTTTTGGCTATTAAAAAAATCGCCTTCCATTAGCTCTTCCATTTTCATTACTATTTCTGATTTATTACCTCTTCCTGTCTTTCCAGCTTTCTTTTCTTTTTCTTTGTCTGACCTTGGCTCTTCTGCTTGCTCTTTAGTTTCTTTGATAACTTGTGTGGCTGTAACCTGCTTTCCAAGTATTTGAGCTAACATCATTTTGTATGTTTCTGTTTTATACGGGTCTTCAAGCTTCATTTCTTCAATAGTCTTCACTAAATCCTTAATCTTATCAAGCTGTTCTTTTGTATATTCCATAGAATTAGTATGACTTTCGGCTTTTTAAATGTTCCTAAAGTCATAGTAAGCTAAAATAAGTAGTAGCCCGTTAAGAAGCTTTTTTGTTTAGTATTACTTTCTATGCAATTTAAGCACTTTTAGAATAATTATTAAATTCCCTTTCTACCAACCGCTAAGGTAACAAAGTAGTATAATGGGTTATAATAAACCTACTCGGCTCGCCTAGGACCAGCTCGTAAATAACAAAACCTCATATAATCCAAGCCAAACAAAGAAGAGATAAAATTTCAAATAAAATTTTTGGTTATTAATTTACTATTCGATTGATAAATTATTGTAGGATTTGTTTAGTAGATAGGGTTTGTCCGTGTAATGTTAGCAGTTTTACTAATTATCAATTCATTATGTAATTCCAAAGCAGCCCCTAAAACTCTCGCCGAACTCAAATAAATACATTTTTAAACTATCTTCTGATAAGGAAAATATGTTAAAAGGAAAAAAATCAACAGGCGGAAAATATCATGCCAGCAGGAAAAAGCGAAAGCACGAGATTCCAGGTATACCTCGAATAGTAAAACTAAAGCAAAGAAAACTCAAGATTCTACGAGTAAGAGGCGGAAATATTAAACCAGTATTACTTGGAGAAGACACAGCAAATATAATCTCAAAGAATGGAAAAGCAAAAAGAGCAAAAATAAAAAATGTTCTTGAGACCCCTTCAGACAAATTCCTTGCAAGACAAAATATAATTGTAAAAGGTGCTTTAATAGACACAGAACTTGGAAAAGCTCGAGTAACAAATCGACCAGGCCAAGAAGGCTGTGTTAATGCTATGCTTATTGAATAAGATTTTATGGGACATAAAGCAATTATTTTTGATTGGATAGGGACTCTTTATGAAAGAGAAAAAGGTTTATTTCCTGATTCAAGAAGAGTTTTAGATAATTTACAGGGAAGATATAGACTTGCTCTTGTTTCAAAAAGAAGAGATCCAGAACAAGGATTAGAGGAAGTTAGAAATGAAGGAATAGCAAAATATTTTAATTATATACTAATTGCCAGGAGAAAAACTCTAGCCGAATTTAAGAAATGTATAAGGCAATTAAGTCTAAAGCCCGAAGAAATAATTGTTGTTGGAGATAGAACAATAAGAGAAATAAGAATAGGCAATCAATTGGGGTGCATTACTTATTGGATTAATAAAGGAGAACATGCAGAGGAATTACCAACAAGAAAAACAGGTCAGCCAGATTCTACTATTTCTTCTATAAGCGATCTTTTAGTTTCATTATAGTTTATATTTCTAATATTTGTCTTAAGATGACTATCCAAAAATAATCCTCTATACTTCTTGAATAGATAGTTTATCACAATAATTCTTTTAAACAACTAAAGTAACAAATTGAGATGACAAATAGAGATTTATATGGAAAAGTTCAGATTCTCTTTCCTGGTTGGCTAGACTTAGCAGACTTAGTTTTAGCAGAACTAGGATTACCAACTTCTACTGAACAAGCTGGCACCCAATTTAGAGCTTCTTATAGAGCAAATTATGCTTTCATAACAGGAGATGTAAAAGCAGCAAAAGCAGCAGATACAGAAGCAAATATCTATGGAGATATAAACCCTTTAAGAGATTTCCAACTATTATCTTCAAAAGAACCAGAAAGAACAAAAGCAGCATTACAAAAAGCAACCACAAGGCATGACAATTATCTAAAAGAACTATTATTAAGATTTCCAAAATTAGGAGATAGAGTTTGGCAAGTATTTAGAAGAACAGGATTTATAGACAGCCATCTACCTCATTCAGCTATGACTAAAACTGCAGAAGATATTGAAAAATGGAAAAAATATAAATATGTTATAGTTTATGAAACAGAAGAGGATTTTACAGAAGGCTATATTTCTGGAAATAGGACTCATCTTCCAGGAGGCATAAGTGAAAATCTTAAACTTCCAAGAGATTACCGATTTGTCGAATTTGATAGAGATTTTATGCTTGGGATAGGCAGATATGCTTTTGCTAATGAAGCTGGAGATATCTTCCAGAACATCTGGGATGTGAGACAAGATAAAGTGCAATTTTTCGATTATAAGAAAGATTCTATTCAACAAGCCCCAGACTCTCCCAAAATTACCACGCAAAAATAATCATAAAAACCAGAAGTTTTTTCTCGACGATAAAGCTTTCTATAACCGAAAGCTTTATAAATCAAATCTCAATTAAGTATTTATAAACCTAACTATTCTAAAACAAAAAACAAAATGAGCTTCATAAAAAAATGTCCTGATTGCGGAAGCATAAACCTTTACTATGATGATCAGAAAGGCGAAGTTATCTGCAATGACTGTGGTTTAGTTATAGAAGAAAAAATAGTGGATACTTCTCAAGAAATGCAAGGCAGTTTTGATGGTGAAGAAAAAAAAGGAAGAGGCGGAGCCCCTCTAAGCGACCAAAAGTTCGATAAAGGACTTACAACAAATGTTGGAGAAATCTCAGATATCTAT
>CAYHEY010000086.1:0-3739 GCA_964355735.1 Candidatus Woesearchaeota archaeon | reverse complement strand
AATTATGTTAGTTTCTCCTGAACTCGAAATTTTCCTCAGAGCTGAACCCTCGAGGCTTAGAGACTCGAGCTGGCAGAGGCTCTAGAGCTGAAAATTTGAGAGTGGAGCGGGAAAATTCTTAGAGAATTTTAAGTTTCATAAATTCTCCCTATAGTATTTCTAAAATCTCTCTTAGTTTAGGTGGGAAAGTTAGCCGTCCTAGTAATAATGAGGGGTTTCCGCGTAAATTTTTGCTTCTTTTTCTAAAAAAGAAGATTTTCTTTAATCACCATACCACATGTTATGAGATGCATTATTTAACTCATTCCAATCGGTATACTCTCTTCCAGAAGTAAAATCTCTAACCATTTTTATATCTAGACTTCTAGCATGATAATAATGAGCCCCCTTATCACAATCTCCTCCAACATGTGCACTCCTTTGTCCGCGGTCTAAGAAATTAGAAGTTTTTCCTAATGCTAAACCCTGTAATGCATTTTTTATCATTTTCCAAGGAGTTACTGCTATGACCAAATCTGACATTAGTTCATTACATAAATAATAAGGTCCTCTTGTTTCTACCTGATGCTCCATATAGCATTCCATGTTTGTAGATATGGGGAGGGTTTGCATAATAACCCCATAATCTTGAAATTTCCTATTTCTGTTTCTGTAACCTGAAAAACAGGCAACCGCACTCCAAATTCCTCTCTCTGAAATTATTCCATCTCCATAAAAAGAATCTGCATCTATCTTAGTATCACCAATCTTCTCTTCATGCTCATAACTACCAAATACTAGAATTCTTTTAGGAGAATCCCCTAAAAGCCCAACTATGTTTAAGACTTCAAAGGGTTGATTACGTGATAAGTTGTATTTATGCATTTTAATCACTCCGAAGTAAGCCTTATCAGATAAATAAGCTTTTTTAATAAGATTTTACACGAAATAGCAATATTTATAAATATAAATGTAGTTATGTTCAATATATGGATAAAATAGATAAACTTGACTGCAAGATATTATACGAACTTGGAGACAACTCTAGACAGAGCTATAAGCAGATAGCTAGAAATATTCATTCCAAAAAGGAAGTTGTAGCTTATCATTTTCAACAGCTTATAAAAAAGAGGATAATAACTAAATTCGTTCCAGTTTTTGCCCTATCCAGACTTGGAGTTTTTTCAAGCAAGATGTATATTAAGCTAAAAGGACTAAAAAAAGAAGATGAAAAAGAGTTATTTGAATCTTTAGTAAATGATAAAAAAATAGCTTGGGTAGCAAGATGCCTTGGAAATTGGGATTTACTTCTTGGAATGTACTCAAGAAATATTATAGAATTTGGCAGACTAAAAGAACAGATTTTGAATAAACATGGAAAACACTTTAGAAGTTATGAAATAACTCACATTGAAGATGGTTTGGTCTTTAATAGAGATTATCTGATAGATAAAAAAACAGACTATAGAGATAACTTTTTGTTTGGAGGAAATATAGCAGAAAATAAATTAAACAAAGAAGAGCTAAATATCATTAATTTTATTAAGAATAATGCGAGATTTACATCTTTAGAAATCGCAAACAAATTTGGGATTGATGCCAGAACGGTTCTTAAGATTATTAATAATTTAAAAAAGAAGCAAATTCTACAAGGATATACTGTTTTTATCGATTTGAAAAAATTAGGGTTGCAATTACATAAGCTTTGTTTCTATCTTGAAAATCACAATGAAAAGGATTTTCAAACATTAATGGAATATTTGAAACAAAATAAGAGAGTTATTCACTTAATAAAATCTCAAGGTTCTTGGGAACTGGAAGCGGAAATTGAAGATTCAAATTTGGAGCATATTTATTCTTATGTAACAGATTTGAAAAATATATTCCCAGATTTTATAAGAGAAATTAGTCTAGTTTCAATTACGGATGAAATGAAATTGGATTTCTTCCCAGATGATTTAAATTAAATTCAAAACCGAAGGTTTTGCTATCTGTGGCGAAGCCACTCGCGGAAACCCCTCGTAAGTAAGGGTGGGTGGCTGGGGGACGGCTAAGAGAGATTTTAGCTATTGTTTAGTCTTTGGAGAATTTTGAAATTTTGCACAATTATGTTAGTTTCTCCTGAACTCGAAATTTTCCTCAGAGCTGAACCCTCGAGGATTAGATACTCGAGCTGGCAGAAGCTCTCGAGCTGAAAATTTCAGAGCTGAAGGACGAGAAAATAAAGAATATTATTTTCGAAGAGTAAATCGCAGTGCCCCTACTATTCGGGCGTGGGGCGGGAGGGGAGGCCCCATTATTTCTTATTTTTTTTAACTAGGTCAAATATCTTTTTTGGGTTAGGCGCATAAATTTTATACTTAAATAAACTGGTTTTCTTTGTTCCCCATTCAAAACAAAAACTATCTTTTTCAACCCAATATTTACGCAGAGTATAATTCATATTTGAAAAAGAAAAATTGAAGAGTTTATCATGTGGTATCTCCTTTGGCTCTTTATAATAGAATTTCATAGCAGGTTTTAGTGTTTCCACTCCAAACATACTTGAAGAAATAAGTATTCTTTTATTGGTGACTAGAACTTTTTTTAAAGGCATTACTGAATAGGAGGCTGGACCAGTTGCTACAATTTTAATGCCATCGTAATTCAACAGAATTTTCTCGTTAGGTAAAAGCATCTGTTCAGGTTTATGTTTGCTAGTTAAAAGAAAACGACCCATCAAGATAGTATTGAGTATCAAAACTACAATGAACAGGGCAGTAAATCCTGAAAATTCTGTTATTCCTAGGGGCATTAAAGCGAACATAGTTATCAAAGAAAGAAATAAACCGATAAATGTAAATTTGTTATATTGTGTAGCAGTAATGCCTGCTTTTCTATTAAAAAAGAAAAGAATAATAAGTGAAACAAAAAGTATTATTCCTGTGGGAATAATGATTGATTTAAGAGCTAAATTTTTTATTTCACCAATAAAAGAAAGTAATAATAATGGAAACACGGCTCCATTCAAAAGCATTAGAAATTTGATTAAGGTCTCTTTTTTCATAATAATACAATGAAATTCTTCAGGTATATAAATATTCCTTATATCGCCAACCTCTCTTTTTGGTTGAAGTCCCAAAAAGTATTTAAATGAGTTAATTATTAGATATTTATGGTTGTTAAAAAAGAGGGAATGAATAAGGGATTAAAAATTACTTTAATAGTTCTTGCAGTTATCGGAGTTATTTTTCTATTAATTGTTGGGCTTTTAGTTTTCGTTGGTTTGAAGAGTGGGGGACTAGGTTATTCAGAAGTTACTCCAATAGTCGATGAATTTTATTCAGCTCTTCAAACAAAAGATTATGCAAAAGCAGATACTCTTTTACATCCCGCGATTAATGAAACTTTGAAACAAGATTTTAATAAACTTTTTAAGTATCTAGAGGATAACCTTGGAACTGTGGAAAGCTATTCAAAAGATGGATTTAATGTTCAAAGTTTCCCTTCTGGAAAGTCTACTATTGTTATGACTTATAATGTCAATAGGACAAAGTATTCTGCTTTTGACACGATAACTTTTTACAGAGATTCTGGAGAAGAAAAATATGGGATTGTGTCTTATAATTCTTATTCTGAGGGATTAGTTCCTAACGCTTTGAGTTAGTAAGTAGGAGCACTCGTTCTCGTGCGAAGCACGAGGTGGGGCACTGCGATTTATTGAAACTAAGCCGCTTAGCCGACCTTGACCTCGAATTTGACTTCCAATTCTGGAGGAATT
>CAYHEY010000085.1:0-3836 GCA_964355735.1 Candidatus Woesearchaeota archaeon | reverse complement strand
AATTGCCAGATAATTCTATAGACTTAATTGTAACTTCCCCCCCATATGCAGATACAGTAAGTTATGGAGAAGGTGTTAAGGTTTTGAATCCCGAGCAATATGTAGAATGGTTTTTAACCTTATTTCATGAAGCAAATAGAATTCTAAAAGATTCTGGCTCTTTTATTCTAAACATAAACGACAAAGCAAACAATGGAGAAAGAAGCACTTTTGTTTTCGAATTAGTTCATCGAATTGTAAAAGAAACTGGTTTAAAGCTTTTTGATAGATACATTTGGTATAAAAAATCGGCTCTTCCAATGACAGGAGATAAAAGACTAAATGACAGAATTGAATATATCTTTCATTTTGTAAAAAATTCTAAAAAATTCCAAACATTTACAGACAGAGTGAGAGTTCCATATAAAGAAGTTTCTTTAAAGAGATTTAAAAATAAAGTTCATGGAAATGATATTATCAATGGAGATGGAACAACAGAACTCTCTCAAAGAGGAAGCAGCAAACCTCACCCCCTTGGAGCAAAACCTACAACAGTCTTTAGATTCGACACCGGTTCAGCTTTAAGAGGATTAAAACATCCAGCACCATTCCATCCACAGTTACCCGAATTTTTTATAACATGGTTAACAAATGAAGAGGAAATTGTTCTAGATCCTTTCATGGGCGGAGGAACAACAGCAGTTGCAGCAGCAAGACTTAATAGAAGATATATTGGCTTTGATATTAACCCAGAATATATTAAAATGACTAAAGATAGACTAAAACAAGAATTTCCGGACAAGAATTTAGAAGAATTCTCATAATTTTTTTTGAATATACAAATTATCTTCGGCTTCTTTTATTAAATCTTCTTTAATCTTTCTAAGATTCTTATTTTTTGCTAGCTTACTTGCCTCTACAAGGATATCTAAGTATTTCTTTCTGTCTCTAGTTTCATCTTTTAAATATTTTACGGCGAGGTATTCCCCGCAGTTATATAGCGGTGTACCTAAAACTTCTTTTGCTATTTTTTTAAAATTATCCACTTCCTTTTTAATAAGATTTTTTATTACATCCCCAGAATCATTAAATATTTCTAAAAATAATCCCTTAGCTTTTTTTATTATCTCTTTATCTTTACAAATTAACATTACCTCGGTATTCGATCTCCAAAAACCTTTTTTTGGGATAAAACCCAGGTTCATCTGATTTAAATTTATAGAACCTAAAGCAATTAATTTATCAGTAATTATCAATTTTGCATGAACGGACTTATTATCTTTTAAACCAATATCTGTTGAAAGACAATTTTTTGCGAATTGAATTATTTCATATTGGTAATCTTGACTTTGAAATTTAGTAAGAACTTTTATCTCTTTTCCTTTCAGCCTTTCCTTAGGTAAAAAATAGAAGAGCTCTTTATCAGTGAATCTTTCTGTAGAAATATAAACAAATTCTCTCGCATCTTCTATAACTTTCTTTACAAAATCTCTCCCCCTACAATCTAAAGGAAAAACATACAATTTTTCTTCAATATTCCCCATATTAGGGCATAATTCTAAAGGATAATGAAGTATTGACTTCTGGTTTTTAGAGAGATGAGCTGGCGGAGTAATAATCTCTTTATAATCTTCTTTATTTTCAGTTTTATCTTTTATTTTTTTAAAGATATTATCATTTATGTAATCATCTTTTATTGATTCAAATTTTCTGTTAAATTCGTTTATTTCTATTTTATCATCGTTTATGAGAACGGCATCGATGTCATCATTTCCAATGAGATTTGCAGAAAGGATAATTGCAGATTTATCAGTTACTATAAATTTAGAATGTAGGTTATGCCAAGGACCTGGAACAGTTTTTGTATGACTTGTGTCCCCTAAGTTCCAATTACAGAGAAATATTTTACCTCCCATTTTTTCCAATTCTTTTAAATTTTTTGTAACCAGTTCTCGAACATTTTCCTGAATGCTTTCATATGGTAGAGTAATTATTTCTACAGAAACTCCTTTTTTTACCTTTTCTTTTAATCTATCAATAATTTCTTTGTTATGTATTTGGAAGACAACAATTCTTATATATTTTTTTGCTTTATCAAGCTCGTCAAGTACTCTATCTATTATTCCTGTTCCAAATTTAAATTCTTTCATTATTTAGTCAAAGAGGTTTGGTATAAAAATCTATTCTTCCTCCAAATCCTTCCTTTTACTTAATGAGATTCGATAATCCTTCTCAATTTTAACCTTCTCTTTAATTTCGTCTTCAATTTCTCCCTTAAGAACCTTGCTATTAAGTTTAGGATAGCAAACCATAGAACACTCTTCATAAATTCCTTTGGCTTTCATTAGTTTTATGAAAGCATCTTTATCTTCTCCTTCAGGCATGACAATTTTATCAAACTCTTTAACAGAAGCCTTCGTATTGCTCCCATAAATAACATCCACTTCTTTCTGCTTTGCAAATTCAATTAATTTATCTCTTAGTTCATCCTGTTTTTCTTGTAGCTCAGAAAGTTTATTTTTAATTTCTGAAAACTCATCAACAAACTTAACTCCTTCATCTTCTTTAAATTTCTCTATTGGTTTTTCTTCTATTTCTACAAGATGCTTGAAACTAGGACATTGTGATTTATAGCCGCACCAGTCACATAATTTTGTTGTGTTTGTAGGAAAATCATTTTCTTTTGTAGCTTCTTCTATCTCTTGGATAGTTTCCATAACTTCCTGCTGCAATGCTTTAAGCTGTTCATTTGTTCTCTCGCTTGTTATATCTTTATCAAAAGCGAGCATATGCCACTTCAAGATAACTTTTTTAGCATCTTTGAATTTGTCTCTAACCCAGATAGAATACATTGCTAGCTGTCTGTCACCATCTGCTTCTTCTTGTAGCTTTATTCTTGCATTGGTCTTATAATCACAAACAAAATAAGTATCCCCCTTACATCCTAATTTATCAATTCTTACATGCCAGGAATTTCCATCAGGCAAGGTTAATCTATCTTGAGTCTCTAATCCAAGAATAGTCATATCATCATCTTTATGAGAATCATAGTAGTCTGAAATATATTTCTCTCCCATCTTCTTGTAATTATTTGCATTGAGTCCTTCATCTTCTTTAGCAATTAAAATATCATCAGAATATTCTTTTTCCCATAAATCTCTAAAAAATTTTATAAGAATTTTCTTCTCAACTCTTTTCTTAAATTTCCTATTCTTATACATTAACTCTAAAGTCTGATGAACTAAGTCTCCCATAAAAGCTTCAATTGTTGTAGGAACTTCAGGAGTAATTTTATCAATGTAATGAAGTTTGTATTGATACGGGCAGGTTTCAAATGTGTTTATTTTTGAATGTGAGTATGTTGCCATATCTATACAATAAAAACTCTATATAAAAAGATTAGCCTTCATGATAGCAAATTCTAATTTATGCAACTATCTATCGGATAAACCATCCTTTTCTCTAATTTGAATAATACCTTAGTACCAAATATTTTCCTAAAAACAATTCCTCTATATTTTATTTTTATTTCTAATCCTACTTTCTCGTCAGAAGGACTATCCACCGTAAAATCAGAGTTCTGTCCTGTTGAAAGTATAGCTCTCTGATTTAGCCTTTTATAACCATAGGGACTCGAAAATTTTTCTCCAGGATCTCCACATTTTAAAAATCTTGTTTCTAAGGATAATAATTGTGCAGGAGTTCTACCTGTATTTTTTATTTCAAAAACAAATTTAGTCCCTCCTTCCCTAAGAGGTAGAGATGTATCTTTATTTATTGAAAGATATGGTCTATTTTTTACTTCATAATCTTTTTGAGATAGCTTAAAGGAATGATAAATAAAGTAAACATAAATT
>CAYHEY010000084.1:0-3855 GCA_964355735.1 Candidatus Woesearchaeota archaeon | reverse complement strand
CAAAGGGCTTTACAAACCACACCTTTTAAGGTGTGGTGCCCTTTGTTTTTCTGATGGTTATCTTAGGACAAGAAATGTTGTTCTGAGCAGAGGAGTGAAGCGAGAACTTACATATAGCAATAAAAAAACGAGATTCACTCTGAGTAGAAGAATAAGGCTTGCCAAATTTTTTCTGAGCTTATCAAAAGGTTTATAAATAATCTTCTCGATTAATAATGATACGTTAATGCTCACTATTATCAATTAGCTTTATTAGTTAGCAATAACGCTATGCTTTAACGCCCAAAGATGGATGATAAAAAACAAAGAGTAATGTCTCTATTGAAAAAAGATAAAGAAGGTTTAACTATAATAGAGATTTCAAGGCTTCTTAAAATTTCAAGAAATACTGTTGCTGTTGCTCTTGCAGAGCTAAAAGGCGCAGAAATGATAAGAATAAGGCCTATTGGAAAAGCTAAATTACATTATTGGGGGATAAAGAGAAATTAAAATGAAAAAATCAAAAAAAGGTCAGATTACAATTTTTGTTATAATTGCTTTAATCATAGTTGCAATTATTATAATTTTATTTGTAATTCTCAGAAACCCATTTACTCAAAAAATCTCAGTAGAAAATCCAAGAATCTACCTTGAGGATTGTATTAAAAAATCTCTTGAGAAAAATGAAAAATTAATTCTTGATAAGAACTTTTATTTAAACTTAGATCATAATTTTGTTTTATATTCTAAAGAGAAAGTTCCTTATTTATGTATTTCTGGACAATTTTACGCGCCTTGTATTAATCAAGAGCCAATGCTTATTGAATTTGTAAGAAAAGAAATAGAATCTTTGACTCATAAAGATGCTGAAATTTGTTTCTCAGATTTGATAGACCAACTTAGAAAATCAGATTATAAAGTTCAAGAAAGTGATATGACTTTTAGTATTATTCTTCAAGATAAGATTATTCTAGCAGATATAAAGAAAGAGATTATTATAGAAAAAAATGAAGATAAGAGAGTTGTAGAGATTTGGGATACTAAAATTTCTAGTTCGTTATTTCAATTTTTAGATACTGCAAGAAACATAGTTAACTTTGAATCCACGTTATGTGAATTTGATAGTCTTAATTGGATGAGATATTATTCAGATATCCTTATAAAAAAATTTGTTGCTAGTGATCAAAGCAAAATATACTCTCTTGAAGATAAGCTAACAGAGCAAGAAGTTAAATTTGCAGTAAAGACTTGTGTCTTGCCTGCCGGAATATAAAATGAAAAAAGAAAAGATTTTAAAAAAGAGAAGAAAAATGATTTGGATTAGCTCGGCTCTTTCAGAGATTCTAATAATGATTATCTCAATATTTGCCTTTACTTTTTTTATAGGCGGATTATTTGTATTAGAAACTCCTGTTGTAAAAGCAGAAACTAGTCAGAGTTTTGTTCCACAAGGTTGTTGTCTTGAGTCTAAGGAAGGAGCAGTATGTTTGAATATGAATCAGTTAGATTCTGATCAGTGTAAGAGTAATCTTTTATCTACAAATTGCAATGCTATTTCAGATTGTCAAATTGGATGTTGTTATGATGCTGATGGCGGTTCATGTTCGCTTAACTCACCTAAGAAAAAATGCCTGGAGAATAATGGTAGCTGGGATTCAAATAGTCAGTGTAATATACCTCAATGTCAATTGGGTTGTTGTGTAATTGGAGATCAGGCTTCAATAAAGACCTCAAGAGAATGTTCAAAGATGTCTCAGGAATTAGAAGTAGATAATAATTTTAAAATAACTGACTCGGATGGAACTTGTAATTCTCTTACTAGCTTGAATGAAAAAGGGGCTTGTATCACTCCTGCTACAGATTATTCTGGAATAAATGATTGTAAATTTACTATAAAAAACTCGTGCAAAAATGGAGATTTTTATTCTGGTTTTTTGTGCACTTCTAAAGAATTAAACACCCGATGCAAGCCTTCTAAAAATACAACTTGTTTAGAAGGAAAAGACCAAGTTTTTTATACAGATACCTGTGGAAATCCTGCAAATATCTATGACTCTACAAAATATAATGACGATAATTATTGGGAAACAGTAATAGCTGCTTCTGCTTCTTGTTCTGTTTCTTCTTCTGGAAGTAAAAATTGTGGCAATTGCGATTATATGACTGGCAATATGTGTTCTCCTTCTGTATCTGGTAGAGATGTAAAACCTGTTTATGGCAATAATGTTTGTCGAGACTTGAGTTGTATAAATGGCAAGAAGCATGGAGAGTCGTGGTGTATTTATGATTTTGATCCTAATTCTGGTGTTGCACCTGTTGGCTCGAGGCAGTTTAAAGGAATATGTTTGGATGGAAAAATTAGTATAGAACCTTGTGCAGATTTTAGTCAAGAGATTTGTGCAGAAAATAAAGACAAGACTTCTGGAAGAACAGAAGCAAAGTGTTTTGTTAATGAGTGGAGAAGCTGTATTGCTGCAAATGAAAAAGGTAATTATGAACAAGTAAAAGTAGAGTGCGATAAATATAGCCAATGTACTATGTTCAATGATTTTTTTGGATTAGAAAATCTGAAAAGAAGTGATGATCAGATTTTTGCAGGGTTTGATAGTTCAAAAATTAATTCAGAGCAGGGCGCTTCTGGAGAAATAGGTGCAGAGAGCAATAAGTTTCTTTCTTGGTGTGTTCCTAAATATACTCCTGGAATGGTTTTTTGGAGTACTAATAAAAAAACAACAACTTCTACTTCAAATACAAATAATAAAGTAGAATCTTCAGGAGACAAATATGGTGGAAGTTTGGAAGAAACAAAAGCGATTTGTTCTATTGGCAGTTTTACTTGCGTTAGTAAGACCCAAAGAAAATGCGAATTGAGTGCAGGATTTTTGAGTACTCAAATGTGTGTTTCTACTGGTGGAAGTTCTTCACTTGCAAAAGATCCTGATTGTGGGGAGTGGTATGATGTTGATAATTGGGAGTGTAATATTGATGGAAAAACTACTACAATTAAAACATTAGATTTGCCGAACTATCTTGCAGCATTAAATGAACGATGTCGGTCTTTAGGAAGTTGTGGAGTTTCGAGCAATATAGCAGGAGAAGTTAATTCTAAAAATTCTGGTTTTAAAATAACTCGGGCTAAGATGGATAGCAAGGGAAAATATAAAACTCTTACTAATTCTACAGAATATGTTCTTGCAGATGACTATACTCAGTCGATTTCTAAAAAGATTACTAAAGTAAGTTCTTTTTCTAAACTCGGTTCTATCGGTGTGCTTGGCTCTGAAAATGTTGGAGATTCTAGTAGTTCAACTATTCCTTCTAGTAGTGCTATAAGCATGTCTGAAATTTTGGGTGGTGCAGATATTGGTCAAGAGAATTTTCAAGATTATCAAGGAACTGCTAGCATTGTTAGTGGTGCTCTTGGGACTCTTGGATTGTATACTTTTGGTAAGGTTCTAACTACCAAATATCTTTTAACGCTTGTTTTAGGTAAGGGGCTTGCTGCTTTTGGTGCAGGAGCAGGAGCAACTTTAACAGGCGCAGCAATTGGTGCTGCAGCAGGATATTTAATCGGAACACTTATTGTTAAAAAACAAAACTGGAGTCCTGGAAGAGGACAAGAATTTTTAGAATCAATAACTGCGATTGGAGCAGCAATTGGCGCAGTAGTTGTACTTATAATTCTCAAGGGCTGTGGTATGGGAATATATGGTTGTGTTGCAGGAGTTGTTATCGCAGCAGCATATGCATTATATGAATCTTGTATAGATGATAGTTATAAAGAAAATGAGTATTATGTTCTGGAATATACTTGCGATGTTTGGGAGCCGCCTCAAAATGGAAACTGCGATTTATGTAATAATGATATTCGAGCAT
>CAYHEY010000083.1:0-3898 GCA_964355735.1 Candidatus Woesearchaeota archaeon | reverse complement strand
ATATGATTATGAATTATATAAACGCACCACAGGGCAACATTTTATTTTATAATTACGAGATAACAGGAGTTGCTATTCTTGGATTAATTTTAAATATAATTTTAATGAAAAGAGCAAAAAGATAATTCTTATTCTTTCTGTGCAAAGCCAAACTAAAATGCCCTATTCATCTTTTTCTGCAACAACATTTTTGCTTTTTCCAACTCTTTTTTTCTCTCTTTTGAGAGCCCTTTCCCTGCTCTATTAATAAAATACTGAACCATTCTTATAGCTGAGCCGATTCCTTTTGGGCTTACTTCTGGCTTAGCCATAACTCTTGCTATTGTCTCAGCATCTTTTGTGAATATCCTTTCTGGAGGTGAAGTAGAATCAGTGGTTATTTGTTGCACCCATTTTTTAGGTTTCATATTAAGATTAAAATAGTGGAGTTTTTAAGAGTTGAGGAAAATAGAAGAGATTAAAAATAGTTGAGTTATCTATAGATTATGGCTTATGCAGTTTATACCACTGAAAGCTTTGAAAAAGAGATTGAAAAACTGCCTGATTCAGACAAAGAGATTATTAATAAGATATTTTTGCAGATTAAAGAAAATCCTTATGTAGGAGATCAGATAAGGTATCATTTTTTCCGTGAGAAAAGAATAAGAGAAAAAAGAGTTTATTATCTTGTTTATGATGACTTATCAGCTGTTTTAGTTGTTGCTTTTGGAGGAAAGAAAATACAACAACAAACAATTGAAGAGATTATAAAATATCTGCCAGAATTTAAAAAATATATGAAAAACCTGCTGAAAAATAAAAGAAACTAATTAAGCTACTCTTTTTATCTTCCCTAATTTTACATCTTCCAGGCTTCTCTTGAACTGGCTTATTAAATCGGCATCTATTTTTTTTATTACAAGAACATCCTTCATTTTTTCTATAGCAATTATTGAGCCTTCTGCTATGTTTAATTCATTCCTCATTTTTTGAGGAATTACAATTTGTCCTTTGGAACTTATCTTAGTGATTTCCATAATGTAAGAAAGTAAGATTTTCCTATTTTTAAATCTTTCGGTATTTTCATTTTCTCATCAACTCTCTCTGATTAAGCCATATCATAATTACTGCTCCGATTATAAATAGCCAGTCAACTAAAAAAGTTAATGCAAGAAAACCAAGAGCAATTATTGAATATATCACAACTTTGGGGTTTTTGATTTTCATGATTGTATAAAAGCAGGGGGATATTTAAAGGTTGAAGGGGGAGAGGGGAATATAGCATTGAGCAATGCAAAAAAAATTCAAAGAAGCAATTACAAATTTTTCATAGATTTCTTAAGCAAGTCTTTTTTTCTTAAATCTGGAATTTTGGATCCTAAGTACTGATACATAGAGCTGTAAGTCTGGCAATAATAAGGTTTATCGCCTGAAAAGGTTCTATCAGCCATGCATCCACCCCCGCACATCCTTCTAATATCGCATTTGCCGCAGGCAGTATCTTCAATAGACTTATTTCTAATGTTTTTATGGCTATTTAGCACATCACTAAATGAATCTTTCAGGATATTCCCAATTAAGTAATTTGGATTTCTAAAAAAATAGTCGCAGGGGAACATATCTCCATTCACATCCACTGCAAGAATTGGATGATAATCAGCCGAGGAACATATCCTACAACTATCCACTCCAGTTCTCAAAAACATGCTTACAAGAAGTTGGGGGATATTTCTTACAACTGCTCTTTGCTCTCCGCTTTCCATTCGTCTAAATGTTTGTTCAAAAAGACGAATATATGCTTTAGTCAATTCTTCGTTTGTAGGCCTAAAATCTACATCTACTTCAGAACATTTTACTGAGGGTAGAAATTGAATATGAGTAACCCCTCTAGATTCTAAATCAAGAGCAATTTCACTTAAGTCAGAGACATTATAACGAGTAACAACAGTAACAGTGCACATGCCTTCTTGCTTTTCCATTACTTTAGCCATGTTTCTTATTACAATATCATAACTTGGCGAACCATCTCTAAACGGCCTGGTCAGATTATGTTGACCGCGAAATCCATCTATGCTTGTTGAGACCCCAAGATTATGTTCACTTATAAATTCTAATTTTTCATCAGTTAGAGTTGTTAGATTTGATTGAATATAAAATAAAACTTGCCTTGGCAATAATTCCCCATACTCTACTGTAGCCCTTATTAGAGGCATATTCAATAGAGGTTCACTTCCATGAAAAACAATTCTAGGTGTGAGCTCAAGTTTTATAGCTTCGTCCAAAGTTCTTTTTGCAACTCTCTCATCCATTTTCTGTTTAAAGCGATTATTTAAAGCGCTACAGTAAATACAGCCCATATTACACTGATCTGTTGTATTGAGAATAATACTGTGTGCTCCAAGGTATTTTTTTTCAGGAACCGGCTGTTGCTTTAATGCATTTAATAAATCTGCTTCGAAACCCTCTTCTGCAATGCCCCATGCTCCAGTCTTTGGATAAACAACAAACTTTTCCATACTCATTTTTTAAATAATTCATAAGACTTTCTTAAATAATCTTCGAATGAATTTTCCCTCCATATTGGTTCCACTTTTTTTAAAATACCTTCTATTTCGGGATATATTTCAATCTCTATATTTTTCCAAAATATCCTCATTCTAGGCTCTGTAATCAATAAATGAACTGTGCCTTCTGCAATCCCCCATTCAAATAGTTCCTCTTTTCCCATAATACTCTTTGTAACATTAAGCTTTGCAAGCATTCTCCAATAAAATACATGGAATAACTCATGAGCTATAACAAACAAAACATCTTCTGGATTTTTGTAAGTTCCAACAGTAATATTATCTTCACCATAATATCCTCCATTTTGATATGGATCTATATAACATGTAATTTCATTTGTGTTTATATCTGCTTTAGTTATCTCATTCATCGTCTTAACTATATCATCTTCCTCCCCATTCCATATTTTTTTTATTCTTTTAACTTCTTTTTCAGAATCTATTTTATTTTTAGATAATAAGTCTGAAATTTCCTCATCAGTTACTTTTCGCTTTTTAAACTCTTCAAATTTATCTTTAGATATATCTAATTTTACAAACTTTCTAAAGTCTAAATAACTTTTTTTATAATTATTCATTAGGATATTTGAAATACATTCTCTTAGTACATTCTTTGTTATTATTTTGAATTGCATTCTTTCAGTAGCCCCCTATTAAATAAATATGTGACTAGTCTTGTTCCAGCTTCTCCTAAATCTCTTTTCACATCAAAAAAGGAGAATTCACGCCCCTCAATTTTTCTTGTAAATTTAAGTAAAGCTTCGTTTCCTATGACATAACTTCCGCCATTCCCTATTATATATTTATCTCCTTCTTCACGAAACATAACCCTTCCCAATTTAAATATGGTCCCATCTTCAGGTGTTTTGTAAAGATTTTTCTTTCTTTCTTCTGTGAGTCCTTGGACATAAGGGTCTTTTCCTCCACAAGCAATTGCTCTTGCTTCACAACCACCTGAGCAGTATTCATGAGGCAAACATTCTTCACAATGTTCACTTATTGGTTTCTTCACTTCAAGCATTCTTGCCCAAATAGTTTGCAAACCCTCTTCCCTAATATTTCCATATGATTCTTCAAGTAATGCACATCTCCTTACTTCTCCTGTTGCACTGATAATTGCCGAGTCTCTACCAGCGCTACACCCATGAGCAGCCAATCTATGGTGCATCATCTCTTTAGGGAAAAAACAAGGGGGAACAAAGGTCAGCATATCAGTTTTTACATTCGTCTTTTCTTCAATACTAATTAGTAGTGATGCTAATTCCAAAACCTTTTTTGGTTGTATAGAGTAATTTTTATCTGCTCCTGGGTTATTAGGGATATCTGGAGATGCTGAATACTGTTTTATTTGGATT
>CAYHEY010000082.1:0-3915 GCA_964355735.1 Candidatus Woesearchaeota archaeon | reverse complement strand
AAATCTAGATATAATTAAAAAAGAGCTATTGAGTGTTTCTAAATTGGCTGAAAAATATCCTAATATTTTAGAATTAGATATAAATCCCCTTATTGTTAATTCTCATGGAGCAACTATTGTTGATGCAAGAGCTGCATTTGAATAATTTTCTATATTCTTACTAAATTTGTTGGTTTTTCTCTTGTAGAAATATTTAATTCAAGTTTTAGATCACTTCTTTCTTTTAGAAGTTTTGAAAAAGTATTTAGTGCAATTTTTGGTGTATTATTTGTTTGACTAAGATGAGCTAGAACTAGATGCTTGAGTTTTTGAGAAGAGTTTTCGAGAACAGCTATGCTTGCTTGAAGATTTGATAAGTGGCCATCATTGCTTTTTATCCATCTTTTCAGGAAGAGCGGATAGGGTCCATTCTCTAACATTTCTAAATCGTGATTTGACTCAAGGCAGAGAAAATCTGCATCTTTAATCTCGCCTATTATGTTATTACAGCAATAACCTGCGTCGGTTATTATACTTACTCTTTTATTTTTATTTATTTCCCCTTTTCCAATTAGAGTATAAGAAAGAGGTTCTTTTGCTTTATGACTTTTTGAAAAAGCTTCTATTTCTATCCCCCCTATCTTTACAGATTCATTGTTACCTATTTGTTTTATATTTTTTTCAGGTAGATTTATTGAAGAGTTTTCTATTGTCCCTTTTGAAGTGAAAATAGGTATATTAAACTTTCTTGAGAATACTTCTGCACCCCTAATATGGTCTGTGTGCTCATGTGTTATGAAAATGGCCTTTATTGCATGAGAATTAATATTAAAAAAATTAAGTCTTTCTGCTATTTGCTTGCAAGATATTCCTGCGTCTATCAGTACTCCTGTTTTTTTATTTTCTCCAATAAAAAAACAATTCCCACTTGAACCAGAAGCTAGTGAAGAGAAAATCATTTTAACTAGAAACTAGTAGCCTCTAAAATTAATTCTGCAATTAAGCATCTTTTTATAAAATTGATATTCTGGGCTTTTTTCCTTTGCTGTTATGAATATTTTTCCAAGACCTTCCCATATTCCAAACCAACCAGGTATGAGCATTATTGCTTCTACAAGGGAGATAATTAAAGGATCATGATCGAAGGTTTTTATTAGGACAGAGAGAACTACAGCACAGATTCCAAATAGAATCCATTTTATTCCCTGATATTTTATTTTTTTTATTTCTTTTTCTCTTTCAAAAAAATGCATTATGAAGTGCTCTTTAAGTCTTTTTTTAATATTAATCTCTTCATTAATTTTTCTCTTCTCTTTTGGACAGGAGATAGTGAGTTCAAAACCAACATTTTCTTTGTCTCTTACTGCTCTCTTGCATTCATCTAAGAAATCCACAGAAACAGATCTCTCTGAAAACTGCCTAGAATCAAATATAGAGAAGAGATCGTCATAAGAATTTATTTTAGTATATATTCTCTCAAGATTTATGTTTATCTCCTCTTTTTGCCTAGCCATAATTATAGATAGATTAGAGATTTATAAAGTTTGGCTTGTTTATTTTAGCATCTTAATATCTCTATAAATTGCTTAGATTGCTCTCACAAGTTCGGCAATCCCCTTTTAATTTATTAATCATATCCTCTTCTTGAGACTTATTAGTGCTTGCAATTGATTTAGAATTTATCCTTTATTTAGAAGTATCTGAAACAACTATTATCTGCTAAAATCCTTTTTTATTTTTCAGATAGTCTACTACTTTTGGACTTATGAATGGTTTATTATTCACTAGATTGTATAGATAAGGAAGCTCTATGCTTTCTATATTGTTTATTGTTATGGAAATTTTATTTTTGAATTTTAAATTTTCGAGTTTTTTGCCTTTTGCTATTTCATGGACTGTATAAACGGCATTATCTGTGCTCATTTGTTTTTTTCCTATGTTTCTTGTTATTGCCTCTTTTATAAAACAGGTTAATTCTGTTTTAGTTCTTTTTCTTGGAGGATAGTCTCCAAGTATGCCTCCAAATATAAAATAATTGAATTTTTTTGCTTCTTTTGGATTAAGGAGCTTGCTAGATTCTGGGTCAAGTATACAAGATTTTCTTATATCTAGTTTTAATTCACATACTCTTTTTGAGAGAACTTTGCCATATCTTTGAAGTTTTATTTTATCTGCTTTGGTCTTTATGTTTGTAAACAATAAATTTGCTTTTCCTACTATCTGAGAGATATGCTCATATTCATAGATACACCATTTGAAGAGTTTTGGTTCTAGGTGCTCTATTATGTAGGTTTGTTGCATTTTATTTGCCATTTTACTTTAAATAATGCCAGATAATGCTTTGCTCTTTAGGATAAACAACAAGCATTTTACATCTGTTTAAATAAGTATAACCTTGCTTCTTTTTTTCTTTTGATTCTTGAGTAGAATTTGCTACTATTCTCTTGCCATTTTTTTCTAGAATATGTTCATCAACAATAAGACCTCGCTCATGGCAATTTAACTTATCTTCAAATAAGCCTATGCCTTCTGAAGTAACACATAAACCTGAGAAACCGCCAATTTTTAGACTTTCATTAGACTTTCTTAAATTATTTAATATACTTGCAATTTCACTTAATACAATCTTATAAAATTCTCTTATTTCTTCACTAAATTTTTCAATATGATATATATGAAAACATATTTCTTTATCTCTTGAATTAGCAAAGATATATCTCTCTGTCAAATCAGACTCTTTTAGTTTTCCTTCAATAAGACCCTTCCAACCATTTTTATTTAAGGGAATAATAATGCAATTCCCAATAAGAGATAAATCTTTTTCAAAAATCATCCCAAATTCTGGGTTTTTAATATACCAACTACGAATAGTTTCTTTAGTCACAGGAGAATCAGTGGGATAAAGTTTTTTATCTGTCTCTAATATTAATTCAAAATCTTTCTCTTCTATTTTTCTAATTTTCATGATGAATATGATGGTGGGCTGCAGCGCCGCGAGCCGCAGCCCTATCATCCCAACCTTAGTGGGGATGATTATGATATGTGGCTGATAATTGGATTTGTGATTTGACTTGGAATATTTAATAGAAAAAAAGGAGGTTTATATTGCTTTTGATTTCTGTTTATAAGAGGCATATAGAAATAGACTATAATAAAGGTTTAAAAACAAATTTGACTGGTTTATATTATGCTCCCTTAGTCTAGAGGCCAAGGATAGGGCCTTCTCAACTAGGCAAGCTCGCAAAATATCGAGCTCGCTTGGGAAATAGGCTCTGACCCGGGTTCGAATCCCGGAGGGAGCATAGGAAAGATTAGGATAAGTTTATAAAAGTCTTTCTCATATATTAAATGTAAAGACTATTAAAAATGGTTTTTAATGTTTCGGTTTTGCTATTCTGCAACGAACTAGAGATAATAATGAATGTACAATGAAAGTGGGCAATAAAAAAAATAAGTGGGATTCTATAGCAAATATATATGGTCCCCTTTCTTTTATTGGAGGACTTCTTAACATTATAAGCGGGATTATAATGATTCTTATTGGAATAGCGCTTATTGTAGCAGGATTATATTATGATATAAATTATCTTATTATCTTTGGCATTATAGTGATAATTGGAGGAATTATGAATTTTTATTTCAATTTTAAGCATACTCTAAAAAAAGAAACTTATCTTGCAGGGAAAGGATGGGTATCTCCGGATGAATTTTTCTCTTCATCAAAAAAATTTGAATTTAATAATAAGGGATTAAAAATTAAATAAAGTATTTATGGGTTTTTTCCAATTTATTATTAATCCGACTGGTTATGTCTGGCGGGGGTTCTTGAAGCAGGTTTGCTTATTGTTGGCTTAGTTGTTAGTTATTTTTGGATTAAGAAAAGATAAGGAAAGTTCTAATCCTTGCTAAGTCCGGCAGGAGCATCTGCATTTTCTA
>CAYHEY010000081.1:0-3957 GCA_964355735.1 Candidatus Woesearchaeota archaeon | reverse complement strand
AAATTTTCTGGGACTTCAAAACAAGTATATTTTGAAGTAATCCTGGTGGGGCTATTTTATTTTATTCTAAAATCTCTTTCATCAATTTATTAATAGAATCAAAACCCCCATCGCCTGTAATAATTATGTCAAAATTCTTCTTGAAATCCTCAAGATTTTCTTCATCAGGATAGTTAAAGAAGCCGATTTTTATTAAATTCAGATAATCTGCTCCTTCAAGCATCTTCAAATCAGCAAGAGAGTCTCCTAGAAGAAGAATATTTTTTCTTTCTTTGATTTGTTTGTATATTGTTGTGTCCTTTAATCCTGCTTCATTTTTATTGAGTATGTGAATAATTTTATTATCTTTAATTCCTATAAATTTTCCTTTTTCATCGAATTCTAAAGTATTTCCTATAAAATGTATATTGTTGAATAGAGAATTTTGTTTTTCTAAAAAATCTGTTAAAGCATTTCCTAAACCGCTTGAGCTGATTATAACTAATGGAATGTTCTTCTCATCTAATAATTTTAAAAATTCTCTTGCTTTCTCCCTTAAAGTAATATCTTTATCTTTGATCATATCATCAACTGCTCTTTCTATTATCTCCCTATTTAATCCAGATTTAACAAGAAGCCTATAATGGCTTGTCCACCATTCTAGCATTTTAGCAGATTTTTCTTTAGTGTCAATGTTCTGAGAAATTTCTATAGAATGATATTTGTTATATAGTTCGTTGGCTTTTTCAGAGTATTCTTTAGAGATGTAATTACCATTTCTTAATTTGGAGATGAAAGAAGGTACTTTCTTTCCTTTAGAGAAAGCTTTAGTTAGAGTTCTATCAAAATCAGTTAAAATATGTATCTTGCTCTGTCCGCCTTTCTTAAATTCTGCTTTCTTTTTCTCAAAACTTTCTTTGTTAACTATAATAACATTGTTCATAACATTCATAGAAAAACAAGGGTTATATTCTTTTTGATTATCAAAAAGAATTAGATCATTGAGATCGCCTTATGCTTACAAGCAGAAACACAAGCACCACAAGAGATACACTTACTTGATTCAAAAACAACTTTCTTCTCTCTTTTTAATGCTCCAACAGGACAAACTTCGACACAACCCACGCAGGTCTTACCGCCACAACCACAGCTAGAACACTTTCCATCTTTCCAGCAACATTTTTTATAATCTATTTTAATGACCATCTTTATAATAAGAAATCAATTTACAATCTGATTCCAAAATCTTTGGCATCTTTTATCTTTGTATCGTGCTGATCCATGCTACCACAAAGTAAACAATCAAAACAAATATGTATTGATCCATCTTTTTCTCTTACATTTCCTTCGCCCTTACATTTTGGGCAGTCTTTTCTTCCTGGCATAAATCTAGAACAGGAGGTGGGTATTTAAGCATTTTGTATGTGCAGAAGATGTTTCTTTTTTAAAGAAAGTATAAATCTTTCTCTTCCGAAAGATTTATAAAGTATACATCTTATGTATACACAAGTAGTATATATATTTGATATACACTTCCTTTCAAACTTGGCCATGTCAGACATGGTCAAGCCATAGTCAGAAAATAAATAAAGAAAATAGATTATAAGAATAAACATAAAACAAAGAGAAAAAATAATAACATGAACGATATATTTGATAATTCAATTCTATGTAAGGCCTGTGGAAAGCCAATGAAAAAAGTATTCTTGAATAAAAATGGATTTAATCTTAGAGCCATAAGATGTGATAAGTGTGGAGAAACAATAGTTCATCCTTCTGATAAAAGTGAGTATGAAGAATTTATGAGACTAAAAAATAAAGAATTCTCTGTAAAAATGAGAATGGTTGGAAATAGCTATGCTGTATCTATACCGAGAGAGATAGTTGATTTTATGCATGAACAGGAAAGTATGATTAATAATATGGTTAAGATGTGCTTTCAGGATGCAGGAAGATTAAGCCTGACTTTTGATAATGAATGTTCTCCTAATCATGCTCCTTCAAGAGTTGTTAAAGCAAGAGAAATAAAAGTCGTACGAAATAACAAGCCAGTTTATCATGCTCGACAAGTTTATGACTCTGCAAATCCTAGGAACAACAAAACAATAGTTTTAAAAAAAGCAGATAACAAACAAATAAACCAAGAAAATGAGGAATATGATTAAAATGGAAAGTTATAACTTAAATTCACCAAGAGCGAGCAATTATTCTCAGGGTTCTCAGAACTATTCATGTTCAAATTGCAGAAAAAATACTAGCTATGAATCTAATAATAATTCTTATGAATTAAATAATTGTCAAATTCAAAACTAATGGCTCAAGAAAAAGATCAGAATGGAACAGCGAAACTTCGTGTTGTAGAAGCACTGCAGGATGATGCTTACAAAGGCATAGCAAGAATAGATACAGAGACAATGAAAGAAATAGGAGTGAAAAGAGGAGATATTGTTCTTATAAAAGGTTCAAAAGAAACTGTTGCAATAGCTGACAGAGCTTATCCTGCAGATGTGGGAGAAGGAACAATCAGAATAGACGGAATATTAAGAAGAAATGCAAAGACAGGAGTAGGTGAGACAGTTATTATTAAAAAAGCGGATATCCGAGAAGCAAAAAAAATACTTATTGCTCCTGCACAAAAAGGCATAATGGTTCAGGCAGATTCTGAAACTTTAAGAGCAGGATTATTAGGCCGGGCATTTGTAAAAGGAGACATTTTAGTAATGGGTGCTACTCGACGAAGAGGAGATATTATGGGCGGTGGATTAGATATGGAAGATTTATTCTCAGATATAGAAAAAATGTTTGGTGGAAGTCTTGGTGGACTTAGTGGAATGGGCGGACTACAACAAGTAAGATTTGTAGTAGCTTCAACAACTCCAAATCAACCTGTCTTAATAACAGAAAATACAGAAGTTCAGCTTTCGAATAAAGCCGTAGATATTCAAGAAGATGGAAAGGCACCAGAGATAACATATGAAGATATTGGGGGTTTAAAAGAAGAAGTTCGAAAGATACGCGAAATGGTAGAACTTCCATTAAAACATCCAGAAGTTTTTGAAAGATTAAGAATAGAGCCTCCAAAAGGGGTTCTTTTACATGGTCCTCCTGGAACAGGTAAAACTTTATTAGCTAAAGCAGTAGCGAATGAAAGCCAAGCAAATTTTGTTGAATTTAATAGTGGCGATGTAATTTCTCCTTTTCCAGGGCATACTGAAAAGAATATAGCGAAACTTTTTGAAGATGCTGAAAAAAATGCACCAAGTATTGTTTTTATTGACGAATTAGATTCTATTGCATTCAAAAGAGAAGATAGGGGTCATAATGAGTTTTTGAACACCCCTGTTATGGAACTTCTTAAGCATATGGATGGCTTAAAAGGTAGAAGAGGCGTAATTGTAATTGGGGCTACAAATAGGGTTGATTCTATAGATCCGGCTTTAAGAAGACCTGGAAGATTTGACAGAGAAGTTGAAATAGGTGTTCCTGATAAAGAAGGAAGACTAGCCATATTGAAAATTCATACGCGTACAATTCCTTTCTCAAAAGATGTAAATCTTGAGGAACTTGCTTCTGTAACTCATGGTTTTGTGGGTGCTGATTTAGCCGCACTTGTTAAAGAAGCAGCCATTAATGTAATTCGAAGAATATACCCAGATATTGATTGGAAAAAAGATGAGCCATTAAGTAAAGATATTTTAGATAAGCTAGAAATAAATCATAAAGATTTCAGAGAAGCTTTGAGATTTATTCATCCTAGTGCTATGCGTGAAATTCTTGTTGAAACCCCCACCATAAAATGGGAAGAAGTTGGGGGCATAGAAGAAGTTAAATTAGATCTAAAAGAGACAGTAGAACTTCCATTAAAAAGACCTGATGTATTCATAAGATTAGGAATAAAACCCCCAAAAGGAATCTTGCTTTATGGTCCTCCTGGAACAGGTAAAACTTTATTAGCTAAAGCAGTTGCGACCGAGAGTG
>CAYHEY010000080.1:0-3972 GCA_964355735.1 Candidatus Woesearchaeota archaeon | reverse complement strand
ATAAAGAAACATAATAATTAATCTTTCAAACTGAATAACCTTTCAGCCCTATTGGTCTCTGTACCTTTTCTCTCTTCAACTAGTTTTATTCTTTTAAGAAACTCTAATGACCTTAAGGCAATTGCCCTATGAGTTTTAACATTTAATGAAATTTGACGAACAGAAAGTTCTTTTTCCCTAGAAAGTAATTTTAGTATATCTTCTGTTATTATCAGTATATTCCTATGCATGTATGAATAACCAAGCATAATTTTTTATACTAAGTATGAATAGGTATTCATATATGGAAGATAGAGTAAAAACAAATAACAACTTCAATAAAGATCGTGCAATTGGAGATAACGGAGAAACTGCTGTTAGTTTTCTTATTAGGTCTATGCAAGGACAAGGATGGGAATGCACTAAATTCGGAGTAGAAAATCATATGGAACAATTGAAGAAAATGGTAAGAGAAGCATTAAATCCCGTAACTAAAAGAATTAAGTCAATGCCCGATTTTGTTGCTTTTAACACAAAAACCAAAGAGACTTTTTTTGTAGAAGTTAAATATAGGTCTAATTCAAAAAAAGGAAAATATCTTTTTAGTTATTTAGATTCGTACAATGAATATTGGCCCGGAACAAAATTAGTTATTGTGCGCCCTAACGACCCCCATTTTGTTTATGTGGACTTAGATAAAATAGAACCTAAGATGAAAAAATCTTTTGAAATAAACCCCAGAGAATGGAAAGAATACTGGGATTTTAGCCATATTGAACAAGATATCAAAGTCTTATTTCCAAATTTGGCTGATGAGACAATAAAGACCGCAATTAATATGATTCCTAAAATATAGAAAATTCTTTATAGATTGAAATGGGTTGTTTAAACATGCCTCAGCAAGATCTTACCAAATTTTATGAATCTATAAATAAGGAGCTAATGGCAGTGAAAGACCGGCTTGAAAGCTTAATAGGGGATATTCACAGGCCTGAAAACGGGAGGTATAGAGAGGCTTTACTTAAAAACATGATTTCTAGGTTTCTTCCTAAGAAATACTCAATGGGAACTGGTTTTGTAATAAACAAAAATAAAGAGATTACCAGGCAAATAGATATCATAATTTACGATAACTCTTCCCCTGTTTTATTCTCTGAAGGAGGGTTTGTTGTTGTTTTGGCTAGCTCAGTTAAGGCAATAATAGAAGTAAAAACATTTATCGGGAGCACTACCGAACTTTTAGATATCATTAGAAAAAACGAAGAAAATGCTCAAAAAATTGATATTACCTTTGCTCAAAGTCAAAAGATGTTTAATGGAATTTTTTGTTATGAATGCAACCTCTTTCCCGAGACTATTAAAAATTCATTAGAAAATTTCTTTAAGCTAAACGAGTGCTCTATTTTTAGAAAAGTTAGCAATATTTCCTTAGGAAATAAGACCTTTCTTCATTTGTGGTGGAGCCATAAACCATACTCCTTAAAGGGATATGAATTACCGGATTTAAGTTTCGCATATTTTATATGTAACCTTCTGATATCTTTGGATTTAGATATAGAACATGAGTCTCTTCTACGACCTTTGGAATCTAAAAATCCCTTTGAGAAATTTGAAATAGTGGACGATACAGGGAAATGGAATAGATATATTTAGATAGAAAATTCTAAAAATATCCCTAGTATCGTTATTTTATGTTAACAGGACTTACCGAAGCAGGTATAGGAATAATCACTAGTTCAGCATATGATTTCTTAAAAGGAAAGATTTCTGAGAATTTAAGACCAAATTTTGAGAAAATATACAATGAGTCTATCAATGAGCTTATAAAAGAGCATCCTAAAGCACGAAATTATCTTAAAAGATTTCTTAAATGTACTGCAATTAAAAACCTAACCTTAGATAAGATTCCAAGACAAGATAAATTAAAAAAAATGGTGGCGCTAGGCGAACAGATTAAGAAACCCTCAGAGAAGAATATAGAAGTTAAAAAAGTAATTAATGATTTTTATACTAAATTTAAAGAGAAAATAAAATTAAACCAAAGTTTATGGGCAAAGATTGAGGAGGAATATTTAACTAAAATAATTGAAATAACATTATATACTAAAAAGGGGGTTGAACTTTTAAATAAAGAATTTTCTAAAAATACGCAGAATATAATAGAGGAAGTAAGAGGAACTAAAAAAGAAATTCTAAAACAGATTGAAGAAAAAGCTGAATTTAAGTATATAAAACGCGCGATTTTCTTTCCATTTCTTATATGTGCTACACAATTCAAAATTGATAGGGTTTCTTTAGAAAATATAACTAACAATATTGATAATTTTACCTACACCTCAAAAGAAAAAATGCAATTAATTTCAAAAGAAAATAATAGATTAACCTTAGAATACCTTCCCAAAAAAGAAAATAATGTTATAAAATTAACTAATAAAGGAATGCCTTATAAAATAATCTATCCCCCCTTTAATAAGATTTCAATTTTTGTTGAACCGATTTCTGGAAGAGACTATCTACTAGTTACTATATTCTCTAATGAAAGAGCTCAAATTAATAGGTTGAAACACATTTTATTTGGAGAATTTATTAATACTAATGTAAAAGAAGTAACTTTTAAAGGTAAGATGAAACTTATTACAAAAAAATTCCTAATTGATTTAACTGTTTTTGATTATGACCCTTTAATATACAAACCTATTAAAGTTAAAGGTGTAGAAATAAAAGAAAAAGTCAATAGAACTATTATGTTTGGAGAAAAAGGCTTTTTAAGAAGACCGGAAATGCAACAAGTGGTTAAAAAGGTTAAAATGGAAAGAGAAAAACAAATTACTGATATATTCTTTGTGAAAGCAGAGAACTCAACAAAGTTAAGTGAAGACCCTATAACCTTAGAAATTCAATATCGTGGAAGTTTGGCGGGATATTTTCCAAGGAGTAAGTTTACTGAAAATCAAGCAAAAAAAATTATATGCACCTTCTTCGATAAATTTGGAAACTTTGAAAATTAAAATGGATAAACAATTTGAAGAATGGATAGACGAATTTGAGAAAGGCTGGAGGAATTCAAAGGCATATCAAACATTTGCTGGAAAAGGGTATAACGAAATTACATATAGACTTTTAGATAACTATATTAAATTTAAGCAGAATCAGTCTCATGAAAAACTTGTAAAATGGACTGTGTGGCTAGTTCTTGGAACTTGGGCTTTGGCTATTGGAACAATATTTGTGTTAATATTCAAATGACTAAAGATATAAGTATAGATTAGATATTATCTCTGAATTTAATTCTCTTAACCTTCCCAACCATTCCCTTAACCAAACCTAAAATCTCCTTCATCTGAACTTCCATGGAATCTATTCTGTCCTTTAGAATTTCATTGTCTTTTAGAGATTTATCTAATTGTTGTTGAAGTTCTGTTTTTGTTGTATCAATAAACATATCGTCTTCAGAAATTGTATCCTTCATACCTAAAAGTTCTGAATAATAGTGGATTTTATCTGATTTCTTCCAACCAAAACGATATTTTAAGGCAGACTCAGATTTATAGCGGGGCATCCAATAACAGCAGGAAATATGCCTAAAATCATACATAGTTAATTCAGAATATTTCTGACCAGCAAGACTTTCGTTATCTCCAAAGACCTTGTCAGCTAACCTTTTCAAATATTTATTTACACTAAAAGGCTTTATAGGGAATATATATTCATCCTTACCAAGACTATTATTCTTAATATATTCCTTAACTAATTCTGAGCATAACATTAACTTAATTCTTCTTCCAAAAGTCTTACTGATTTCCTCTCTTATCTGTAATTCCCTAAAATCATTATAGAAATCAGATACTTTTACATTAATCAACTCTGTAGGGCTTCTTATGCCAGAGTCAAAAAGAAACATAATGAGAACTTTGTATTCATATTTTGCATGATTGCATAGTTTCTTAACTTGTTCTTCATCCAAATAAACCCATTTAGGTTTTTCACCTCTTG
>CAYHEY010000079.1:0-4007 GCA_964355735.1 Candidatus Woesearchaeota archaeon | reverse complement strand
TATTAAGAGAGATGGAAAAAGAAAAACTGAAAACAGAGGTTTAATTCAAAGATATAAATGCCTTGATTGTGGAATAAGATTTGTCGTTGATGATGGCTTTTTTAGAATGAGAAATTCTCCGCAAAAGATAACTCAAGCAGTTGACCTTTATTTTAGGGGAGCTTCTACTCGTGCAGTTCAAGGACATTTAGGAATGTTCTTTCCTCATAATGCAAGTAATGTTTCTGTTTATGCTTGGGTTTTGAAATATAGCAAAATGATAAGCAAGTTCACTAATAAATTAAAGCTGAAAGTTGGAATTGAAGCACAAGTTGATGAGATAGAGTTTCACAGAAGAAAGTCAAGCAAAGCGAAGTTAGGCACAGAGAAGAACTTCTTTATTGACTCTGTTTGCCCTCAAACAAAGTTTATGCTTTCTTCTGAATATATGAGAACAAGAAGTTGCAGAGATATTAAAGCAGTTATTCAGAGAATAAAAGATAGAACAGATACTCAAATAAAGATTCTGACTACAGACGGATGGAATGCTTATATAAATACTTTAAAAAAAGTTTATGGTTATAATAATAAAACAGGAAAATATAATGTAGTCCATAATAGGGTTGTAGTTTCAGAAGAACAAGGCAACTTTAATCATCCTATTGAAAGATTGCATAATTCAGTAAGAGCAAGGACAAAAGTTATGCGAGGTTTTCATGGCTCAATAAATTCTGCCAATGCTATTCTCAAAGGTTATGAAATATTCTATAATTTCATAAACAAGCATCAAGCAATAAGAAAATGCCCTTATGAATTAGCTACAGATCTTAAACTTACACAGAATAATAAGTGGATTGAATTGATAAAACTAAGTAAGACCTCTTTCTAGAACAACAAGGATTAAAAATAGCAAAATTCTAATTACTTTATGAAACAAAAACGAGGACAGGTTACAATTTTTGTAATAATTGCTATTTTAATTGTAGCTGGAATTTTCTTATTTTTTTATGTGAAAGATAAGAGCTCTTCTTTAACTCCGAGTATTCATAAAGATATTCAACCAGTTTATAATTATGTTCAGAATTGTTTGAAAGATTCAGGAGAGAATGCCCTAAACAGAATAGGAGAACAAGGAGGTTATTTTTTAATGTCTGAAGAGGTTCCATTTATCGATGGAAGAATTCCCTATTATTTTTATGAAGGAAAAAATATTATGCCTTCAAAGAATCATATAGGCGAAGAAATATCTAAGCAAACTCTATATTATCTCCCCATTTGTCTTAATAATCTATCTGAATTTAAAGACGAAGGTTTCTCTTTTACCTTTGGGAATCCGATTCTATCTTCCAAGATTATTAGGACGGAGATTATCTTAGAATTAGATTACCCAATAACAATTTATAAAGAAGAAACAGCTTTTGTTTTAACGTCTTTTGAAAAAAGAATAGATAACAACAGACTTCTTGAGATCTATGATCTTGCTCTAGAAATTATTTTATCATCCGAAGAAAATAACAATGAAATTTGTTTGAGTTGCTTTTTTGATTCTGCTTCAAAAAGCAATTTATCTGTGAGCATAGATCAATTAGATTATAGCAGTCTTTTATTTACGATAGAATATTACAATGTTTCCACGAACTCTTCTTATATCTTCAAATTTGCAGGAAAATATGGGGTTCCTAATGTGCTAGATCAATCTGCAAAAAAATTAAGCGTCCCTAAAATACCTGATATGAAAGCCTATGCAGGAAAAGAATTTAATATGGTAATTATAGCAAGCGGGTACAATCTTTCTTATAGTGATTATACCCCCTTATTTGAAATAACTAAAACGGGTTTTATAACATTCACTCCTTCTTCTAGAGATATAGGCAACCATTCTATATGGATAACTATCCATGATGGTTATGGCAACAAAATAAATGAGGTATTTAATTTGGAGATAATATGATTAAAAACAGAACTCTGCTTATAACATTCTTTCTACTTATCTTGACTCAGCTAATTTATGCTCAAGACACCAATCCCTGGAGTTCTATATCTCCAGAGGAAATTCCAAATATTCCTACAGAGAATATAGAATATTCAAAACTTAATATAGAACAAAGACAAGCATTAACCTCTGAGCAAATTGAAGCAAATCTAAATAATATCAAAAATCTTAATGGTGAAGTTAATTCTGTTGAAGCAGAAAAGGCATTAAACAAAAAATATGATATCGCTTTCCAAATTACTGGAAATTCTAGTATAAAAAATAATACTTTGGTAACTGCAACAGACAAATTAGAAATACAAGATTATCATAAAAAGGGGTTGATAAAGGTTGACGAACAAGGACATATTACTTTCATACCTTCAAAAGAAACACAAGAAATCAGTATCAAGAAAGGGGAGTCCTTTTCTATAGATACTTCGGATATAGGTAAACAAGGATTTAGAGAGATTAACTTTAAAATGCCTAATGGAGAAACAATTCCTATTACTGGAAAAGTTTCTTTCCAAAATGGAGAAGTTTATACTTCAGAAGCTAAAATTAATGGATTAGACGTTAAAGGCTCTTCTGTTAGACTCTTCTTTGATGGTGAAAAACATCCCGAATCTAAAGCGGGCTATGTAAGTATGAATCCTGCTAATAAAAAACTTGTAATTTCTTCGGGAGTTAAAGATACAGAAATAATAACGAACGAAGCAAGAGTCATATTTAGAGAAGATAACCCTTTTGTCAAAATAGAAAAAGGAGATTATTTATCTGTGAATGCAAAAAATTCAGAGATAGAAATACTTAACAGGAATAATAAAGGATTGATCCCAAAAATGAATATTTTTCGTAAGAATCAAGGAGAATCCTCCGAAATTTTAGCAGAAATTAATGATGGTCCATTTAATCTAAAAGTTTTCGATGATAGCATTAAAGAGATTTTTCCTGGAGGATATAATTCTCCAACCCCCCTAACTCTTAGTTATGGTACTGAGCAAAGAACAGTAATGATTAATAATTATGGGGAACTTTATGGTATTTCTGGAGATATTGAAAGGGTTACAAGCCATCCAACATTGAAACATACGCTACTAGTTTTAGCAAATTCCTCTGAAGAAATATCTGCTAATTATGATTATGTTAAATATAATCTTGACAATTTAAAAGAAAAATTTAAGGGTACAGCGTTCTATGGAACAATTAAAGAGTCTGACATCCCTATAATAGAAAATTCTTTGGAGTTACTTCCAGAGGAAGTTAGAAAAAGCATAAAAGGTATGGGGGTATCAAGAGATTCGACTGCCGCAGGAGTAGCTTCTTTAGACACACAAATTATCCAAATTAGAGGGTCTCATCTGACACCATTAGCAATAGTTCACGAGGCAGCCCATACTTACCATGCTCAATTAAGACAAGAAAATGCTAGAGAGTTAATGAAAACAAAAGGATTAGATAACAATTATATTCATAATCCTATTTCTCCTTTTGATAAAGAGTGGATTGAAGTAGCGAAAATGAATTATGATATTGAATTTACTCCTAGAACAACTAGTCAAGGTTTTAAAATAAGGACTGATATGACTGTTAGTAAATCTCCATTAAAAGCAGATTTAGATGATGTAGAAAAGGGATTAACAGTCTGGACGGATTCTATAAATCAACCAAATTCGGAAAAAGCTTCAGAACCAAGATATGGTTTAATAAGACCCTATGGTGCTGAAAAGTTAGTAGAAGATGTATCTACCTATATGGAAGTAATTTATACCCAACCAGAATTCTTTAAACCTTTAATAGATCCAAATTCGGAAAAATATGATCCAAGATACTTGCAAAAATTAGAATTATTAAAAAAATATGGATTTATTACTCCAGAAACCTTTGATAAAATTGTTTTAACTGAAAATTAGTTATTTAATTCTTCTATAAACCATAGGGCAGATATTCTTTTAGCTTCTTCTCCAGAAAAGGGGAAAGAAAAATCTTTTTTAAGGTTTTATTTTATTCAAAATTTCAACTGACGGTGCCATTTCTCTATATTTTCTATACTTAA
>CAYHEY010000078.1:0-4055 GCA_964355735.1 Candidatus Woesearchaeota archaeon | reverse complement strand
ACAAATAACCCCACAAAACTTGCAAAGATATTATTATTAAATATAAATCCTATTAATTGCAGAGCATTTAATCCAGAAGTTCTATCTACAAGTGTCTTCAAAAATTCTCTTAAATAATCCAAGAATTCCTTAGGCGGCTCAATCAATAAACCAATAATGCAGAATAATAAAAATAGTTCTATAGCCGAAAGAATATAATTTCTGCTCTCTTTTATATAATCCCAGCTAGCAGAGAGATTTCTATAGAAAAAACTTTTTTCTATCTTCTCTATTTTAATTTCAGGTTTACTTCTTTTTTCAGACTTCTTTTTTTTATTAATCATTTTTTAAATCAGTAGATCTTAATAAGAGATATTTTTCTACGAAAAATACTCTTCTATCATCATTGTTTTCTTTTTATATCTTTTTCTCAAGTAAAGCCCATATAAAACTCCTGCTATAAATCCTCCAAGATGAGCCATATTACCTATTGGAAGAGGTAGAAAGAAGCCAATTATAAAAAGGGGAACAATAGCAATCCAAGGCAGATATTTAAAACGCAATTCTATTGGCAGAGCTAATTTTCTCATATTACTGAATGAAAAAATTGCTATCAAAGAAAAAATTATATAAATATTAATTATGGTGCTGATATAATTATATATCACTTCGCTCTTAAACAATGAACCAATAACTGCTCCTCCAATAATAGCAAGAAGAGGGCCTGCTAATAAATAAATTTTATTTCTTGGGGTAAGTACAGCCAAAACTCCTGCTAAAGCAAATATCGCTCCTGATGCTCCGAGTGCATAAGTTTCGCTGCTTCCAAAAATTCTTATTAAAATAGAATCATTTCCTGATAAAAAAGCAAAAATGGAGAAAAACACTCCCGCAAATATGCCTGAAAGAATATAGAGCCAGAAAAATCTCTTCTTTCCTATAAGCATCTCAAGAAATATACCTATTGAATAAAGAGAGATCATATTCACAAATAAGTGTATAAAACCAGCATGCATAAACATGCTAGTTAAAAGAGTCCACCAATAACCACCTAAGAAAAGATTATTTGGTTGAAGTGCTACAAATTTACATATAGAATCTGAACATGATTGTGAGTTTAATACCCCCATTAAGCCAAATATAATAAAAAATAAAATATTAAGACCTATCAGCCAGCTAGTCATATTCATATTTACAAAGAAAGACCACAAAAAATTTCTTTTTTTAATCTTAATAGGAGATTGAGTCACTTTAAAATAATGCTTCATTTTCGGACTATAATTTTTTCCTTTTTTTAGAATTTTTCTTCCTAGTTTCTCTTGCGTTATCTTTCTTCTTAGATAATTCTTTTTTAATCTTCAGTCTCTTTGCTACTGTCTTCTTCATTTTTTTTGCTCTTAGCATTTTTTTCTTTTTCTCCTGCCTTTTTATAGAACGAACAAGTCTTTTATCTTTAGTACTCTGTTCTGCCTCTATCTCTACATTGATTATCTTAACTTCTTTCTGGAATTTTTCTATTTTCTTTATTATCTCTTTTATTGCTTCCGTATTATCTGCAAGACCATAAACTTCTCCACATTCTGTACATATAAAATTAGAAAGTAGAGCTGTTTCTTCATTAACCTCTCGACCACATATTCCGCATTTATAATATCTTTTGGATTTCTTGTTCTCCAGCTGATTATTAAGATTAGCAATTTCTACATTAATTGCATTGGCCAGGACCTCCAGAGACTTGGAGATATTAAATGTCCAAAAATAAATATACCAACCCTTTCTCTTGTCTTTTTTTCTTGTTGAAGATAATATTCCCAGATGCGATAACTTATACAGCATGTTCCTAGTCTGGTTTATAGTGAGATTTAATTTTTTCGCTATAAGAAATTCATTTATATCTTTCTTGCCATAAAGCAGGTCCACTATTTTTACAGCTTCCTCGCCTGCGATTTCGCCCACTACTTTTTTAAGAAGATTGACTTGCATAACAAAAAGTTAATAAAAAGAGTGAATAAATACCTTTGGGTTTGAGTGTTACTACTAAAGAATTTATGCAAAGCTATTTATATAGCTTTTTGAAGTTTAATACTATGGGTCTATTTAATAGAGAAAAAGGGGTTAGGAGCGAAAATATTCCTCGATTACCAAGTTTGCCAGACATCTCTGCATATGACGAGCTTCCAGAACTCCCTCAGCTTCCTCCTCAAAATTTCCAGAAAAAATTTGAAGCTCAGCCCCTTCCGTCTTTTCCAAAAAATCAATTTGGAGATTCTCTTGGAATACAGGCAATAAAGAGTTCAATAAATTCTGAAAATATGGGCAGTTTTTCATCGTCTGATAGAAGAGCAATAGAATTTCCTGAAAAAAGCATATTATCTAATCAAGACGTGCAAGAAACCCTAAATCAATCTTCTTTTTCTAGTTCAGGAAAAGAACCGGTCTTTGTTAAACTTGATAGGTTTCAAGAGTCTGTAAGAAAATTTCATGAAATAAAAGAGAAAGTAGGAAAAATGGAAGAGACTCTAAGAGATATAAGAATGACAAGAGAAAAAGAAGAAAATGAAATGAAAAATTGGGAAACAGAAGTGCAGTTGATAAAAGAAAAAGTTAAGATAATTGAGAGTTCTCTTTTCAGGAAAATATAATAAAAAATAAAATGCTAACAAGCCTGCATATAAAATTTGGAAATGAAGAAGCTGTTTCTATGAAAAGTGAAACTCTTCTTATTCAAGAAGGCACACTAAAGACAATACAGAATGCAAGAGAGTATAATTCTCTAAGAAAAAAAGAATTTCTCCTCAAGAACAGAATGAAAAAAGAAATCTCGGGTCTTATTGAATCAATAATCTCTTTGGAAGATGATCTTCCTGAAGAAGATCTAAATCTAGCAACAAAAAGTGGAAATTTGCATGTAAACAAAGGTGAGTTTCTTGGATTAGTAAAAGAATCTCATGCTCATCTCTTTAATAAAACTCCTTCTGACAAATCCAATAAAAAAGATAACGATCTAGATAAAGAACTCCAAGAAATTCATGAAAAATTAGCTATGCTTGGAAGAAAATAAATTTTATTTTCTAGGTGCAACAAAAGATTCTAACTATTTTATTCAAAAGTTCTACTCTGCAACATAAAATTCCTTCAAAGCACTTTCAGCTTCTCTTTCTACATCTTCAAGACTTAGATTTTTATAGCCTCTGGCTATTCTGGCAGAAATTTCTGATGAAACTCTTCTAATTAATCTCTCTTTAATCTCTGTAGCTTCTCTCAAGGGAAGAAAGTCTCTTTTTGGATTTATCTTTTCTCGATAGATTTTAGCAATATTCCAGCTATTAATTATCTCTTTCTTATATTTGCTCGAAACTTCTATATCCTCAATTATTGCCTTTTCAAGAATCCTATGCAGAACCGCATTAACCAGATTTCCAATGAATAAATCAACAAGTTTATTCCTATTCTGACCCATTTTCTATCTTTCTCCCCCTTGTATAGTTCATAATTAAATTAAATGTCTTATTATAGCATCTTTTATAATTTTTTAAAAAATTGTTTTTGTCAAGGAGATTTTCCTTAATTTCCTCTATACCTATTTTAAATTCACTTTGTATTCTCTTTTCTATATTTTTAGAGTTTATCTTTTCTCCATCTAAAAAGAGAAGTATTGAAATCATATTTTTAACCAAATAATATTTTTCTCTTCCATTAAAAACAGAGTAATTTGCAAATAAATCCTTGCTTTTTAATAAATGGGCATCTAAAATTTGACAGTCTATTACTCTTTTAATATTAAATACCATTCTATTCTTACTCGCACACTTGCTGAGCATATTTTCATAGAGAGGATCTCTAGCCAAACCCCTCCTTAAACCATAAGAATTGATACTTAGAATATGTGCTTTTGTTCCAATTTCTGTTTCAATCTTATCTGCAATCCTGTTTATAGATTGTTTTTCGCTTGGCTTATCCATACTTTTAGAATTAATTAATAAAATATCTAGATCTTTAAAATCAAAGCCCATTTCCAAAAATGAACCAATAATTATTATATTCTCGCAATTATGCAGATTTTTCTCGATGAGACC
>CAYHEY010000077.1:0-4099 GCA_964355735.1 Candidatus Woesearchaeota archaeon | reverse complement strand
AATCTCTTCCATAATTTTGAAAAAAAGCCAGAGGCTTTTTTTTCTGCTTTTTCTATTTCTTTTGCAGCTTTCATATAAGAAGGACCAAGAATTCTTCTAGCTATTCTTCTATAAGCTCTTGCTGCTTTGCTTCTTGGATGAGTATGAACCACAGCATTTCTCATTCTTTGAGATTCTTTTACAGAATCATCTTCAGGCACAATGCCCAAGATAGGAACTTCAAGCATATCTTTAATTGTAGGAACATCCATCTCCCATTTTTTCTGCTCTTGTCGAGTTATTATTACTCCAATTACTTTCTTATTCATGGTCTCTGCAAGTTTTATTGTCTTTAATGCATCTGTAACAGCAGAAATCTCAGGATTTGTAATAAGAATTATTTCATCTGCAGCTCGCATAGCTGCCTGAGCCTCTTCTCCGAGCCCTGCTGCAGAATCGAATATAGCAAAGTCGGATATTCTTCTTAGTTTCTTTGCTATTTCAGAGAGTTTTTCAGGGTCTAGATTCTTCAAATCTCCTGCAGATATAGAGGAAGGCAGTATCTTTGTTCCTGATTCATGCTCGTAGATTGCATCTTCTACTTTTGCTTTATTATTCATAACATGATTCAGAGTTAGAGGGACAATAGGTGATCCGAGATGTAAACCAACATTCGGCGTTGTTAGATTTGCGTCTACTATTATAACTTCTTTACCTAATCTTGAAATAGAAATACCTAGGTTTATTGCGCTTACTGTCTTTCCAACTCCCCCTTTTCCTGAAATAACAGTATAAATTTTCCCGTTTTTTACTTGAGTTCCCATTTTATCACTTTTTATGTTTGTTTGTTACTTAGTTGATAAAAGAAATTGTTTTACATAGCTTATAAAGCTTTCCAAAATAGCAGAATATTCTTTCAATTTATCTAAATTTATTATTGTTTCTGTCTCTCCGTCTATAATTCTTAATCTTACGTCTTTTCTGAATTCCCCTTCTCTAATTGTCCTGAGATTTTCTATTCTTTTAAAGAATTCGTATAATTCCATAGTTTTCATTACTTCAGGAGATTTTTTTAAAGAAAGCTTAATCAATTCTATCTTCTGTCTTGGTGCAAGTGGAATTGATTTTATTTTTTTGTTCTTTTTTAATTTTTCAAGCATGCCTTGTACAGCATTATCGAGCATTATGGTCCACCTATTTATCAAATTTAAGATTACATCACAGGTTTTTGTATATTTTAGACTTACATAAAGGAGATGGTCAGCACTAATCTTTTCCTTTATTATTCTTTCAATCATATTATAATTTTTGCCTCTTTTTAGTAGTTTTATATTAAAATAGCGCTGATTTTTAAGTGATATTGACTATTTATATCTTTTCATGAAGCTGTTTTATCCAACTCGCTTTGCTTAAATGTACTAAACTAGAATAATTGTCTATTAATTAAACTAAAAACTCAACACCAACTTCATTATTATCAGTTGTTTATTAATTCTAGAGCTAGCAAAAGATTATACGTAAGCACAAAATTTATTTTATCCAATATAATGCTAACTACTTTATGGACTCTTTTAAGAATTTATGTACTTAAATTACCCTGCCTATAAGCATTATTACAAGTATGCCTATAAAATGAAATGCAAATGATAGCACAACGAAAATTTTCTTAGAGATTTTTGTATCAAGAGAGAGAATAGCCACCCCGAGCTCATCAGGCAGCGGAGAACCTATTATCATCTCTGCGAATATTATAATCAAAAAATGCTTCATTTTTATTGGTAGTTTATTTCCAATATTCTCTACTTTTCTCATCATTTTTTCTTTTTCAAAATCTTTTATTTCATCCTTGAAAGATACTCTTATTAGCCTAAATATTACATAATCTCCGATAACTGCGCCAACAGCCCCGATAAAAGAAGCAAGAACAATATCCTGTTGTTTTGCAAGAACAAGAAAAAGGGCGGTAGCAGGTCCTGCACTAAACCCATAGGAGAAAAGCAAACCGGTTATAAAACTTCCAAGATAGCCTATCGATGATAGAAAGTTATTAATCGGTGCTAAATTTGCGAATCTAAATATAACATAAGCAATAACAAAGGTGAATAGTAATAAAATTAATTTAGGATACTTAAATTTAGTTCCTTCTTTTTTATTCTCTTTCATAACCTATTACGCCTATTCTTTACTTCTTAATCCGAGAATAGAAACAACAAGCAGGACAAGATACATTACAAAACCATATACACAAGCAGGTATTGTCAAAACATTTGAACAAGTTCCTGTCCCCAATGCACAAGCTCGCTGATATATCTCTGTAAAGCTAAGATAGCCTGAAAAAAGCAATCCAGCTAAAGACACCCAAGTTATTGTTTTAAGCGCTGTTCGTATTTTCATATTTCCAAGAGTAGAAAGAGGTATAAAAAGCTATCGATGATGTTATGGGAGAAGCACAGGTCTAAAATATATAAATCTTTTTAAATGCCTTTTTCATATTATTCTTTATGAAAACAAAATCAACTCAAGGAAATCCAGGCTATCATAGTCTAAAGACTCCTGTAAGTTCTATGACTGCCAAGGAAATAATAGAACTTCATGATAATGCCGGTAAAATAACAGACCCCTCTTTAAGAAACCCCTATGCAGAAAGATTAGATACTCTTGCAGATATAATGGCCAGACGAACAATACGAGAGCTAATCGCCATCTCAGGACAAGAAAATCAAAGAGCCCAAGCAAGAGGCATACTTCGTGGCTATGGCTATGCCAAGATTAGATTATAAAAACTAAAAGTATAAATGAGCCCGCGAGGTCCAGAAAATTATGAATTTTCTGGCTCTTTCAATTCTCTGCTATCGAATTGAAGAATTTGAACCTCTATCCTCGGCTCAAATTCATAATAACTTCTTATGATAAGTCTATATAAACATTAAAATTATAAAATGAGGCTGCGAGGATTTGAACCTCGGACCCCGGCCTTATCAGAGCCGTGCTCTACCGAGCTGAGCTACAGCCTCATTACATATTAGCCTGAGTTTTATTCATTTAAAACTCTTTTGGTAGAAACAAAAAGAGTTTAAACAGCTCTTGAAAAGTATTTCTTAAAAATTTCAATATTGTTATGAAAAGCCATATGTAATTTCTCTTTTGCTTTATCCAAATTAGCCCATATAAAATCTGTATGCTCTTCGCTTAAGGTTACTAAATCTGATAAAGGCTTACATAAAAATATGAGCATCGTTATCTTTTGTCCATCTTGTCTCATAAAATGATTCACATTAATTATATTAAGAATCTCTATCTCTAATCCTGTTTCTTCTTTAGTTTCTCGTTTAAGTCCTTCAAGAGGATCTTCTCCTAAATTTAATCTCCCACCAGGTATTTCCCAGACACCTGCTGCGTGAACATCATTAGTTCTTCTTTTAATTAATAATAGGTCTTTGTCTTTATTTATGATAAAAGATTTAACAGCTATTCTAAAATCATCCATTTTAATTACGCCTTAAACTCTAGAACCAATTTTCCTTCTGGCTTTATCGAGTATTGTAAGAGCTGAAGTTTTATCGGCAGAGTTTTATAAAAAACAGCTTTCTCAGTGTATGCTTTTATTTCAAGAGCACTCTCTAATTTATTTATTAGAACATTCTCAATCATATTTAATCCAGGAGTCTCTAATTCATAAACAACTCTGTCTTTGAGCCTAGAAATCTTTGATTTTGCCTCTTTTCTAGGAAGCTTTGATGAATTTTTCAAAGTTTCTTCTGATATTCCAGGAATTTCTCTTCTTTGTTTTATATTACTAGATCTGTTTGAATTATTCTGGTCTAGTCTTTTATCTTCTATAGATATTCCTGCCACATTATTTGGCAGATTAATCTGTTTACCATTTATAAAAAGTTGAAAACCTGTTCTTATATTTGGATTTTCAGGCATTCTATCAATTTCATCTTCTTCTTTGTCTAAATTTCTCATTTCTTTATCAAGAGCTTTTAGAGCACCAGCCAACATCTTTTCCATAAAAGAACCCCCTAAACCAGATATACTTTTTTTTCCAAGTGAAAAACCAGGCATAGAACTATTAAAAACTCTGTCAAGCTCATTTAAATCATCATTTTTCCCAAGA